>JBKICS010000049.1:0-3849 GCA_046567015.1 Acidobacteriota bacterium
ATGGAGGCCATGCGCGCCGCCTTTGACGGCATGCGCCAGGTGATGCGGGCCGAGCCCGGCAACGAAGCCGCCGTGCGCCAGGCCAGCAAGGCCATCGCCGCCGCCGCCGAGGACATCGCCGCGCTGCGCGGCACGGTCGAGGCCGCCCTCATGGCCCTGCTCACCCCCGAGCAGCACAAGCTTTGGGCCGAGGCTGAAAAGCCCCCGGTTCCCCGGGACATCAAGGAGCGATTCCATGCCGGCCGCGAGTTGGTCAATGACTGGATCGACACCCACGCCGGCAAGGACAGCTAGGGCACGGAGCGTTATGGTCGAAGCGGTGGTGGACATGGAAGACGCCCGGGTTCTCAAGGCGATACGGGCCGGCGACGTGGACGCCTACGCTGCGATCATGACCAAGTACCAGGGGCGCGTGGCCGGAATCGTTTCCGGCCACGCGCCCCGGGATCGGGTCGGCGAGCTGACCCACGAGGTGTTCGTACGGGCCTACCGTTCGCTTTCCGGCTACCGGGGCGACAGTCCGCTGGGGCACTGGCTGGCCAAGGTGGCGGTGCGCACCTGCCACGATTTCTGGCGGGCCCAGTACCGCGTCAAGGAACGCCCCGAGAGCGATCTTTCCGACGAATGCCGGGCCTTTGCCGAGGAAGCGGCGGCCCTGGCCACGGGCGAGGCGGCCGAGGAGGCGGCCTCGCGCCGGGAAGCCGAGGAACTGTTGCGCTGGGCCCTGGATAAACTTTCACCCACCGACCGCATGGTGGTGACCCTGACCCATCTGGAGGAACGCCCCGTGGCCGAAGCCGCTGAAATGCTCGGCATCAGCGTGCCCAACGTCAAGGTGCGGGCCTTCCGGGCCAGGAAGAAGCTGCGGGAACTGCTCGGTGACGTCATCGGCGCGTAAGGAGGACTCCATGGACGGAAACGATTCACGGCGCATCGATCACCTGGAAGCAGTGCTGCGCGCGGCCCATGCCAAACGCGCCGCGTCCCCGGAGGATGCCGGACTGGCCGATTCGGTGCTGGCCGCCATCAAGGCCGAGCCCGACGCCGCCAAGGCTCCGGCCCGCCAGAGCGCCGCCGCCCGGTTCGACCGGCTGGAAGCGGTGCTGCGCACGGCCCATGCCCGGCGTGGGCCGCCGCCCCACGATCCGGATTTGACCGGATCGGTGCTGGCCGCCATCAAGGCCGAGGACGCCGCCGCGCCGGTCCAGGGAAACGACGTGCTGTGGCGCATGGCCGCCGGAGCCGGAATTCTGGCCGCGGCCACGGTGCTTTTCGCCCTGACCTTTGGCACGGGGTTGCAAGACGAGGTAGGGAGACTGCTGTTTTATGATCCGGGCAGCCAAGTGCTGGTCTCATTGCTGGGTGTTTGAGGTGGCGACATGAATTCCAAACTCGCTAAGGTGCTGGCCGGCCTTGTTCTTTTCGCCTCGGGCGCGGTGGTGGGCTTTTTCGGCTCCCGGTTGCTTGGCGAACGCGGTCCCCTGGCCCTGCTCCACGGCGATCCCCGCCATTTCGCGTCCATGGCCCTGCGGCGCATGTCCAGCGATCTTGACCTGTCCGAGGAGCAGCGCGAAAAGCTGCGGCCCATCATCATGGATACGGCCCGGCAGATCATCGCCATCCGCCGGGAACAGGAACCGGAGATCCGCCAGGTCATCGCCACCAGCATCGAACTGACCAAGGCGCTACTGACGCCCGAGCAGCGCGAAAAATTCAAGCACACCATGGCCCGCCTGAACGAGCGGCGCATGGCCTTGGACCGTTTCGGCCCGCCGCCGCCGCCGCCCCCGGGCGGGTTCGGCCCGCCGCCGGGCATGGAAGGCTTTCCGCCACCGCCGCCACCGCCGCCGCCGGACCTGTTCGATCCGGAGTGGGATCTGCCGCCGCCCCCCGGCCCGCCGCCCGGCCCCTGGCCTGGGCAGGCTCCCGGCAAGCCTTCCGGTCCACACCCCGGCCAGCCGTCCGGGCAACCGCCCGCCTCAGCTCCCCAGGGCACGGCTCCAACACGCCCGGACGGTTCCGGGGAAAATCAGCCCGCGGACAGCGCCGGCACGTCCCCTCAGCCGCCCCCGGCCGCCGCCGACGCGGCTCCCGGGCAGACCGGCACGACCACCCCATAACCTTTTCCCGTTCCCCTCGCCCGCCATTTCTGGCAATACTGACAGCATCCCCAGGCGGGCCGGTTGCAACACCGGCCCGCCGAAACCCCAACGCGCCCCGTCGCTTGCGGCGGCAACGCGCAAGGAGGATGCGACATGCCAGCACCGCTCGCCCAGTCCCTCTCCCGCCGTCAGGTGTTGCGCCTGACCGCCGGCGCGGGCCTCATGTTCCTGGCCGGCGATCTGCTCCGTCCCGGCCAGGCCCGGGCCGCCACCTTCGCCGCCCCGGCCCTGCCCTACCCCGAAAACGCCCTGGAGCCGGTCATCTCGGGGAAAACCGTGAGCTTCCACTACGGCAAGCACACCCTGGGCTATTTCGACAACGCCAACAAGCTGGCGGCCGAGGCGCAATTTGCCGGCCAGCCCCTGGAAAAGGTCTTTCTGGAAGCGGCCAAGGATCCCAAGCTGGTCGGGCTGTTCCGCAACGCCGCCCAGGCCTGGAACCACGTCTTCTACTGGAACGGCCTGACCCCCACCTACGCCGCGCCGTCGGGCAAGCTGGCCAAGGCCGTGGAAGCGTCCTTCGGCGATCTGGAGGGCTGCCGCAAGGCCCTGGCCGAAGCGGCCGTCAGCCAGTTCGGCAGCGGCTGGGCCTGGCTCGTCGCGGACAAGTCCGGCAAATTGTCGGTGGTCAAGACCGGCAACGCCGACAACCCCATGCAGGACGGACTCAAACCCCTGTGGGTCATCGACGTCTGGGAACACGCCTACTACCTGGACTACCAGAACCGGCGCGCCGAGTACGTCAAGGGCGTGCTGGAAAAGCTGGTCAACTGGGAGTTCGTGGCCAAAAACCTCGGCTGAGCCTGCGCTTGGGCCGCAAAAGCAATCGGTCCCCCGCCGCTGGTCGCGGCCGGGGACCGATTTTTTTTGCGCCGGCGCCGCCGCGCCCTTGCCCGCGGCTCCCCCCTGAGGCCGGCGGCCGAAATACCGGCCCTGGCCCGGGGATCGCCCGACTTCGCCTGGCCCCTTGCGGTCCGAGCCTGCCGCTCAGGAGGTCTGGTTGTAGACTTCGCGGTCGTCGGCGGGTTCGAGGTCGAGTACTTCCTCGCCGCCGATGTAGTGCATGAGGATGGGGTTTTGCACGGCCTTGAGCAGATTGGCGATGGCGCCCCGGAGGCGGTTGATGTTCTCGACGATGAGATTGACGTACTGCATCTTCTTTTCGACTTCCATGCGCTCCACGGTGAGCCCGACCAGATGACGCATGGCGGCCGGGGCCAGCTCGGGCCAGGGGCCGGGGATGAGCTGCATGGCTTCGGTCAGCAGGGCCGTGGTGATTTCGTCCTCGTGGTCGAGGAAATCCTCGTAATCCTCCAGGATCAATTCCGCGCCGTTTTTCATGATGGCCAGCACGTTGTTGCCGACGTGGGCCATGCCGCCGGCCGCCTTGGCCAGGGCGTCGCGGCCGAGTTCCAGACGCCGGCCCACGGTGAGCGAAACCACCCGGGCGCAGTCGGCCAGGAAATCGGTTTCGTAGCGGTCGAAGAACTGGGTCTTCTTGGAATAGAGCATCATGAGCCCGAAGGCCTTGCCGTTGGGTTCGCGCAGGAAAAAGGACAGCCGGCAGCGATAGCCCTCCAGGTAGGGCACGCAGTCGATGGACTCGCCGCCGCGCTCGGGGCCGAGCAGGTTGTTGGAGACCCCGAACAGCGCATTGGGATCGTTGACCGAGCGCATGACCGGGTGG
>JBKICS010000050.1:0-7445 GCA_046567015.1 Acidobacteriota bacterium
GGTGGCCGCCGGCCTCGATTGGAAGCCCGGCGACAAGGTGGCCGTCACCTGGCCGGATTTCCCGTCCGTGCGCTTTCCCTTCGACAATCTGGCCCGCATCGGCGTCACCGTGGTGGAGATCCCCAAGCACGACGGCGTGGTGGACCTGGACGCGGCGGCCCGGCTCATCCCCGGCTGCCGGTTGGCCGTGGCTTCCACCGTGGACTGGATGACCGGCGCGGCCCTGGACGCCGAGGCTTTTGTGGGGATCTGCCGGGAAGCCGGGGCGCTCACCTGCCTGGACGCCATCCAGAGCCTGGGGGCGCTGCCCTTCGACGCCACGGCGCTGGGCGTGGATTTCGTGGCCGCCGGCTGCCACAAATGGCAGCTTGGGCCCATGGGGCTGGGCATTTTTTACGTCTCCCCGGCGGCCGACGACGCCCTGGCCACGGTGCTGGCCGGCTGGCGCAGCATGCGCGACGAGGAGCGCCTCGGCGAGACCTTTTGCCTCAAGGACGGAGCCGGGCGCTTCGAGCCGGGCACCCAGGACATCACGGCCATCGCGGCTTACGGCGAGTCCTTGGCGCTTTTGGAAGAAGTGGGGATGGCGGGCGTGGCCCAGCGTATTTTCGCCGTGACCCGAGGCCTGGTCGAGGGCTTGGCCGAACGTGGGCTTCAGGTCGTCTCGCCCCAGGGGCCCGGGCAGCGTTCGGGCATCTTGACCTTTGCCCACCCCGATCCGTCCGGGTTGTTCGCCCATCTGGACGCGGCCGGGGTCGCGGCCTCGCCCCGGGGCGGGCGTATCCGGCTGTCGCCGCATTTTTACAACGACCAAACCGACGTGGCCCGGTTCTTCGCCATCCTCGACGCCTTCGGGCGCGGGTAGGGGGCCGGCTTTTCAGGGAGAGAGCGCATGCGACGGGCGATTTTCATCTTGAGCCAGAAGGGCGGTTCGGGCAAATCCACCTTTTCCCGGGCCCTGCTCGACTATCTGCGGCTGGGCCAGAGGCTGCAAGTGGCCGCTTTCGACGCCGACGGCCAGGTCGGGCAGCTCTTGCAGCACTACGGCCAGCGCGACGGCCTGGGCCAGCTCGTCATGCCCCAGGATCCCATGGTCGGGGTGGCCAGCTTCGATCTGCGCGATCCCGGGCAGCGGGGTCTGGTGCTGGACGCCCTGGACGTGCCGGCTCCGATCCTGCTCTACGATTTTCCGGCCGGCAGCTTGCATGATCTCGGTCGGGCCGTGGGCGGCGGCCAGGGCATGGGGCCGCTTCTGGACGAATTCGAGCGGGCGGGCGTGCGGATCACCGTGGCGGTGGTGGTGTCCAACGTCCAGGCCTCGACCAACAACGTGTTGGCCGCCCTGGACGCCTTCGGCGACCGGGTGGACTATGTGGCCGTCAAGAACTGCTTTTACGGCAAGCCCGAGGATTTTCTGTTTTTCGACGGTTTTACCGGAGCCGACGGGCAGTTTTACGGCGGGGGGCCCCGGGAGGCCCTGGCCCGGCAGGGCGGCGCGGTGCTGGCCATGCCGGCCCTGCCGGGGCGGGAATACGCCCTGTGCGACCTCTACAGCCTGGGCTTTTCCGCCGCCACCGGACATCGGGCCCTGAGGCGCAGCGAGCGGGCGGCCATCGGCCTTTTCCTGCGGGAGTTCGGCCAGGAGGTCGATCGGCTGGGCTCCTATTTCGGCTATGCCCCGTCCGGACAAGCGGTCGGCTAAAGCCCTTGTCCGCAAATGCGAACGGCCGGGAAAACGCATGTTTTCCCGGCCGTTTTGCGTGGCGGCCCGTCTAGGCGAACGAGCGGGCGAACAGGTCGGCGATGGCGGCCAGACCGGCTTCGGTGGGAAAGCGCGTGCCCGTGCCGGTGAAATGGGTCTGGGTGATGACCGGGGCGGCGGCCGCCTGCCAAGCCCCGCTTTTCCAGGTGAACCAGCCGTTTTTCTCCTGGCAGAAAACGAACAGCGGCTTGTTGCAGATCTTGGCGAATTCCGCGCCCCAACCCGTGCCGCCCGTCACCGTGCCGTCCTCGTGGATGACGCCGATGACGAAGACTTCCAGGCCGGCGTCCACCTGATGCATGATGGTGCGCAGCACCATGCGGATTTGCGGGCCGTTGCTGAATTTGCGGTCCAGGAGCTTGGAGACGTAGGTCAGGCTCACGTCTTTTTTGACGAGTTCTTCATGGGTCAGCACGCGGATGCCGCGAGTGCGGTCGATGCGGTGCCCCTCGAAGGTGAAGTTGACTTCCTGGACGCCGTAGCGCTCGGCCTGGCGTCCGAATTCGGCTTCAGCGCCCTGGGCGCCGCCGCTAAAGAGCGTGAAATTCGTGGCGTTGGGCATTTCGTCTCCTTGGCAGATGGGTTGCGGATCAAGGCCGTATGGGTGCGCCGATCCTTTCTATTGCACCTTTGCCGGCCGTTTCGCAACTGCGGGGAGGGGCAGGGAGAATTTACCCCTGGCCTGCTTCCGGTGTGTCAATCCCGATCAGGCGCAGCAGGCCGTCGAGGATGGTGATCGGGTGGGGCGGGCAGCCGGGCACGAAGAGGTCCACGGGCAGATGCGGCGTGGCCCCGCCGGTGGTTTCCGGGCTGCCGGCGAAAAGGCCGCCCGAGATGGCGCAGGCCCCGATGGCAATGGCCACCCGGGGATCGGGCACGGCCTCGAAGGTGTCGATGGTGGCCGAGAGCATGTTGCGGGTCACCGGGCCGGTGACGGCCACGCCGTCGGCATGGCGCGGCGAGGCCACGAAATCGATGCCGAAGCGGCCGAGGTCGAAGACGATGGTGGTGAGCACGTTGGTGTCGGCCTCGCAGGCGTTGCAGCCGCCGGCGCTCACTTGCCGCAGCCGAAGCGACCGGGCGAAGAGCGCGCGCCGGGCCGGCTCCAGCGGCACGACCGTGGGGCGCGTGCCCGGACGCAGGATGAGCCCTTCCCGGGTGCTTGCGGCCATACGGTGGTCGCGGGAAAAGGACACCCGCCCGCCGGGACAGGCTTCGGCGCAGTGGCCGCACAGGATGCAGCGGCCAAGGTCGAGGAAAAGGCCCTTCGCGTCCGCGCCAAGGGCTCCGCTGGGGCAGACTCCGGCGCAGGAGGCGCAACCGGCGGCGCAGGGGCCGCCGCTTAAGACCGGCAAACCCCGGTAGCGCGCTGGCAACTGCGGCAGCGCCTTGGGAAAGGCCACGGTGCGGTGCCCCTGACGCAGGCGTTCGAGCAGGATGTTGAGCATGGGCGTGACCTCAGAGATCGTGGCCGCAGTACGACAGGTTAAAGCTCTTGTTGCACAGCGGAAAATCCGAAATCTGCTGGCCGCGAAGGGCCAAGGCCAGGGCGAACCAGTTGTGGAAGGACGGATCGATGATCTTGTAGGCGACAAATCTTCCGTCCGCGCCGGTTGCGGCCACATGGCGGATTTCGCCGCGCCAGCCCTCGATGAGTCCCACGGCCAGGCTCATGGGCGGCAGGTCCGCCGGCAGGGCCTGGCGGCTGGGGCCGTCCGGCAGCGTAGCCAGGGCGGTCCTGACAAATTCCAGGGAGGCCTGCGCTTCCAGGCGACGCATGAGCGCCCGGGCGTGGACGTCGCCTGTGTCGCGCATCTGCATGGGGATGTCCTTGGCCCCGGCCCCGGACAGGGGAAAGGTGTGGCGGGCGTCGCGGGGCAGGCCGCAGGCCCGGGCCGGCGGCCCAACCAGGCCGATGTCCAGGGCTGTTTCGGCGCTAAGCCTCCCCGTGCCCTCGAACCGGGCCAGGGCGGTGGAGGAGATGAAAAGGATCTCGGCGGCGCCGAGCACGGCCCGGCCGGCCTCGGCCACCCGCCGGGTCAGATCGTCGATCTCGGCCTGGCCCAGATCGTACGCCGTGCCGCCGGGCCGGATGAGCCCCCGGCCGAAGCGGTTGCCGCAGATCACCGCCGTGCAGTTGAGGAAATCGCCCCGGATGCGGCCGCAAAAGGACATGGTGGGCAGATAGCCGACGTCGCCGGCAATGGCCCCGATGTCGCCGGTGTGGTTGGCCAGGCGCTCCAGTTCCAGCGCGATGCGGCCAATGGCCCGGCCCCGGGCCGGAGCGGACACGCCGGTCAATGTCTCCATGACGGCGGCATGGGCCAGGCTGTGCCCCACGGTGGTATCGCCGGCGGCCGTTTCCATGAAATGGACGGTGCGCCGGTCCGGCCCGCCGAGAAGGGCGGCTTCGATGCCCCGGTGCTGGAAGCCCAGGCTGATCTCCAGGTGGAAGACTTCCTCGCCGAAGCACTGGAACCGGAAATGCCCCGGTTCGATGATCCCGGCATGGACCGGCCCCACGGCCACCTCATGCACCTGCTCGCCGCGCACCTGGAAATAGTCGGTGACGCCCGGGGCCGGCCGGGGGACATCGGGCCGGGCCGGCGTGCCGGTGAAGCGGATGGGTTTGAGCCAGGGATGGCCCTCGGGCAGGATGCCCCATTGCTCGAAGATTTCACGCTCGAACCAATGGCACTGCGGGCACTGCGGGGTGAGCGACGGATAGGCGGCAAGGGGCGCGGTGCGGAAAAAACTGAGCTGGCCGTCGTGGTCGCGGCCCATGAGGCAGCACAGCCCCCGGCCGTTGCCCTCGGGCAGGGTGAAAAGGGCCAGCACCCGCCAGCCCTCGGCCACCCGGCCGAGCAGCCGGCTGCGAAAAGCGTCCAGGGGGGTGACCGGGACGGCGGCCAGGTCCAGGCGTTGGCGACAGGTAAATTCCATGGCGGCTAGCCTCCCAGGGACACGGCGGCGGCGGCCCGCTCGAGCAGTCCGCGCACGGCGTCGGGAACGTAGAGTCCGAGCACGAGGGTGGCGGCCAGCAGCACCAGGGGCGAGGCCACGGCCAGCAGCTGCTCCCGCCCCGGATGGGGCACGGCCGGCGGCAGCGGCCCTTGGACCATGCGGCACACCGGGGTGGCCATGCCGATGAAGATGACGGTCAGAGCCACGAGGTAGAACGTGGCGGCGATCCCGTGCCCGCCGGCCAGCATGGCCCGCAAGATGGTCAGTTCGCTGACGAAGATGCCAAAGGGCGGTGAGCCGACGATGGCCAAAAACCCGGCCGTCCACAGGGCGGCGGTCACGGGCAGGGCCCGGGAGACGCCCCGGGCGTCGTGGCAGGAGCGGGTGTGGTACAGGGCCAGGATGTTGCCGGAAACGAGGAAGAGCGCCCCCTTGGTCAGGGAGTGGTTGACGGCGTGGAGCATGGCCCCGAAGGCCGCGCCGCCGCCGATGCCGACGCCAAGGGCCAGGATGCCCATGTGTTCCACGCTGGAATAGGCGAGCAGGCGCTTGAAATCGCCCTGGCCGACGATGAACACGGCGGCCGTGCCCATGGAAACGAGGCCAAAAAGGACCAGCAGTTCGCCGCTAAACCCGGCCATGCCGGCGGCGGTCAACACCTGGTGGGCGCGCAGGATGCCGAGGAAGGCGCAGTTGAGGAGCGCCCCGGACAGCATGGCCGAGACCAGGGACGGCGACTGGCTGTGGGCGTCGGGCAGCCAGTTGTGCATGGGGGCCAGGCCCATCTTCGAGCCGTAGCCGACCAGCAGGAAAATAAAGGCCGCCCGCAGCCAGGGCTGGGCCGCGCCGGCGGAGCGGGGGAGCATCTGCGTCAGGCTCATGGAGGCGAGCGGACTGGCCGGATCGTAGAAGGCCACGGAAAAAAGGATGTTGCCGAGTAGCGCCAGGGCGATGCCCACCGAACAGATGACCAGGTACTTCCAGGTGGCTTCCAGGGAGCGGCGGTGGCGGTGGAAATAGATCAGCGGGGCGCTGGAGAGCGTGGTGGCCTCGATGCCGACCCACAGCACCGACAGGTTGCGGGTGGCGCAGACCACGGTCATGGCCGACAGGAACAGCAGCAGGCACATGGTGAAGACGCGTTCCGGGGCGTTGACGAAGGCCGCGCCGTCCTGGAAATCGCTGCGGGGGCCGGCTCCCTCGTGGCGCAGGTAGCCCACGGCGTACACCGAGGCAGCCACGAAGAGCAGGCTGGCCAGGGTCAAAAAGAGCTGGCCCAGGGCGTCGAGTTCGAGCAGCCCGCCGTAGGCCGGCGCGGGCGGGTGGACAAAAAGGGCCAGGGTCAGGGCCAGATGGGCCAGCCCGGCCATAACGAGCAGGGCCCGGCGCGGGCCGTCGGCGGCCAGGGCCAGGGCGAGCAGGCCGGCCAGCAAGGGAACCAGGGGCAAGGCGGTCAGCATGACGATCAATCCCGCAGGCTGCAAAACCGTCCGACGTCGATGGACTCGAAGGTCTTATTGATGTGGTGCAAGGCAATGCCCATGACGAAAACGGCCACGAAGACGTCGAGCAGGACCGACAGCTCAAGCCACACCGAGCCCTGGGCGGAGAGCGGCACGCCCAGGAGAAAAATGCCGTTCTCGGCGGCCAGATAGCCGATGACCTGGGTGATGGCCTTACGCCTCGCCACCACCAGGGCCAGCCCGGAAAAAATCGAGGTCAGGGCGGCCGGAAAGAGCAGCGGCGGGAACAGGCCCGGCGGAAACGGCAGGCGCGTCTCCAGCCACAGGGAAAAAAGCAGCCCGGCCACGCCCGATAAAAGCGACAGGTTAAAGCCCAGATAGGGCTCCACCACCGGATCGCCGCCCAGGCGCGACAGGGTGCGGGCCAAGAGCCAGGGGAAGCCCACGGCCTTGATGGCGAAAACCCCCAGGCACAGGATCAGGGCGTGGCTGTGGGGATCGGGGCCGAGGACCACCAGGGGCATGGCGGCCAGGAGCAGGCCCTGCACGGCGGTGATGCGGGTGAGCGTAATAAGGCGCGTCACGGCCAGGTAGGCCAGATTGACGCAGACCAGGGCCACCAGCAGATATTGCGTTATTTCCATGGCCTACCTCCACACCGTCAGGACCAGGGACAAGGCGGCCAAGGCTCCGGCTCCGCCCAAGAGGCGCGGCACCCGCATGAGCCGCAGCCGGGCCATGAGCGATTCCACCAGCCCCACGGCCACGGTCACCGCCAGCATGCCGGCCAGAAAGGCGGCCCAGCCGGCAGCGGGCGGCAGGGAGCGCACCGGCAGGGCGGTCAGGACGGTCAGGGCGGCGAAGAACCAGAGCTTGAGCGACGCGCCGTAGACGATAAAGGCCATGTCCGGGCCGGAGTGGTCGAGGACCATGACCTCGTGGATCATGGTCAGCTCCAGGTGGGTGTTGGGATCGTCCACGGGAATGCGGGAGTTTTCGGCCAACAGCACGATAAAAAGGATCAGCGGCACGAACAGCCGCTCCGGGGCCAGCACCCCGGCCAGCCCCCGGCCGAGCATGCCGGACAGGGAGATCTCCGCCGCGCCGCCGGCCAGGACCAGGAAGCTTAAAAACAGTACCGGTTCGGCCAGGGCGGAAAAGGCGGCCTCGCGGCTGGCCCCCATGCCCTCGAAGCTCGACCCGGTGTCCAGGGCGGCCAGGATGATGGCCAGCCGGGACAGGCCCAGGCAGTAGGC
>JBKICS010000051.1:0-4654 GCA_046567015.1 Acidobacteriota bacterium
GCCTGGACCACGTGGCCGGCCGGGGCTTCGAGGCCCGAAACGCCGCCCTGGAGCTGACGCTTGGCGGGGAAAGCCTCGGCGCGGTTATCGACGGCGCGGACTTTTTCGGCGGCAAGCTGACCGGCAGCTTCGAGCGCCAGCCCTCGGGCCGGTTGACCGCCGCCCTGCAGCTCGCCGGGGCCGAGGCCGGCAAGCTGCTCGCCAGGACCGGCCTGCCCTTGGCCGGACCGGTCACGGCCAAGGCGACCATCGAGGCCGGCGGCGCGGCCAAGGGCCGTCTTGGGAGCGTCGCCGCCACGGTGGAGGCCGAATCCACCCAACTTTTCCTGACTCGTACCGGCCAGCGCCTGCCCCTGACTGGCCCCAAGGCCAGCCTCGCCGTCAAGGGCGTGGACGGCGCGGACGGGTTTGCCGGCGACGCCGTCCTGACCCTGGCGGCGGCCGGGGCCGACAGCGGCGCGGGCGGAGCGGTCCTGCGCGACTTCCGGGCGACCCTGGCCGGACCCATCGCCCTGGACCGCTCGGGCCGGCTGAGGGACGCCGTGTCGGGCAAGCTCGACGCCTCGGCCCTCCTGCATCCTTCGGGAGCGCCCAAGGATATCCGGCTCACCCTGGCCGGGCCGCTTGCCGCCGACAACGCCGGCGGCTTCACGGCCGGGGAGCTGGCCATCAACTGCGGCGGCGCGCTGGCCACGGCCAAGGTCTGGCGCAAGGCCGGCGAGAATTCCCCCACCCAGTTCAACCTGGAAAGCACCGCTATCCAGCCGCGCCAGGTGTTGCCGGCCTGGGGCCTGGCCCTGCCGGCCGAAATCCCGGCGGACAAACTGGCCCGGGCCGACTTCGCCGTCTCGGGCACGGTCGATGACAAGTCCATCACCGCCCAGAAGCTTTCCGCCAGTCTCGACGACAGCCGGCTCACCGGCAACGGCGTCATGGATCGCGCCGATGCGGCGCGCGGCAAATGGAATCTGTCCATCGACCGCCTGGACTGCGACGCCTACTTTCCGCCCAAGCCCGCAGCCGGCCCCCCGCCCCTGGCCGAGCGCCGCAAGCCCCTGGACTACAAGAAACTTCGCGATCTGGCCCTGGACGCCAAGGTCCATTTCGGCTGGCTCAAAAAGGGCAATGTGACCTTTGACGCCAGCACCGTCACGGTCCTGGCCAAGGGCGGGCTGTTCACCTTCCGCCAGGAATCGCCGCGCTTTTACGGCGGCCGGCTGTTTACCGAGATGCGCGGCGACGCCCGGGATACCGCCCTTAAAACCATCATCGAACTCAAGCTCGAAGGCATCGAGATCGCCCGGTTCCTGCACGACTGGGCCGAGGGCGACACCCTGGCCTCGGGTGCCTGCACCTTCGTGGTGGCCGCCCGCACCAGCGGGGCGAGCGAGGAGCAATTGCGCGGCAATCTGGCCGGCAACGGCAGCCTGCAAGTCACCCGGGGCGAACTCAAGGTTCGTGACAACGACCACCCCTCCGGCGGGCGGCCAAGCGAAGAGCGCATCCCGTTTGGCATCTTCTCCTCCACCTGGACGGCCCACGGCGGCGTGGCTCACAGCGACGATTTCCGCATCGAGAGCCCGCGCATGCTCGTGGCCGGCAAAGGGCAAGTGGACCTGCGCGACGAGACCATCAACCTGTCGCTCATGGCCTCCTTAAATGGCGGGGGGCAGGTGCCGGCCACCATCATCGGCCCCCTCGACGGCCCCAAACTCACCATCGACCGCAGCCGCATCATCGGCGACATGATGTACCGGGTGCTCCAAGGCATCGTCAGCATCCCCGGCAAAGCCGTCACCCGCATTTTGCAACTGCCCCTGCAGTGATGCAGTGGTGCGATTATGGGAAGAATAAAGAGTGCCTCCGGCGGCCGGGGGCCTGAGGCCCCCGGACCCTCCGCATGGGGAAAGGTTTGAAAGGGGTTCTTGGTGTTGGCTGGCAAGCCGGTCGGCCAAGAACCAGAACCGCGACGCGATGTGAGGCCAGCGCCATGCACGTTCCACCCTGTCCCGACTACGACGCGACCGCCCTGCTCGCCCCGGACGGGTCCGTGGCCGACGTGCGCCTCACCGTGGCCGGCAAGGTCCGCCATCTGGCCGGCCGGGGCGGGGCCGCGGCCGAGGCCGACAAGGCCCTGGCTGCCGTGGGGGCGGCCGGCAAGAACTGCCTGCCGGTCTTTCTCGGGGCGGGCCTTGGCGCGGGCATCGCCGCCGTGCGGGGGGCCGGCATCGCCCCGGTCTTTGTCCTGGACCGGGAAGCGGCCATCGACGCGGCAACTGCGGCGCGCGCCCGATTTGCCGACGACCGGCAGGTGCGCTTTTGCGACGCCGTCGATCCGCTGGCCGCCGCCGCAGCCGTCGCCGACGCGGCCCGGGAAGCAGGGTTTGCCCGGCTGTGCGTCATCACCCACCCGGCCTACCCGCGCCTTGACCCGGGCTGGTACGGTTCGGCAGCGGCCGGGCTTGCCCGCTACGAGACCCTGCGCCGGGAGATCGGCTACCGCAAGTTCGCGGCGGACAAACCCCGGGTGCTCATTTTGTGGCGGCCCTATTTTCTCTACCAGGAGATCGAGGCCGCCCTGGACCGCCTGGACGTGCCCCGCCAGCGCGTGGACATGGGGCAGGGGGAACGCGGCGAAACGGCCACCGTGGAGGCGCTGCTGGCCGCCGTGGCCGCCTTCCGCCCGGACTTCGCCCTGACCGTCAACCACCTGGGCCTGGACCGCCAGGGCCGGCTGGCCGGCCTTTTGGCCGAACTCGGCCTGCCGCTGGCCTCGTGGTTCGTGGACAGCCCCCGCCTCGTGCTCCACGAGTACGCGGGCCTGGCCACCGCCGGCACCATGCTTTTTTCCTACGACGCCGACACCGTGGCCGAGATGCAGGCCCTGGGCTACGCCCGGGCCGCCTGGCTGCCCCTGGCCACGGACCCGGACCGGTTTCGCCCGGGTCCGCCGGTCCCCGGCCACCCCTGGCGCGCCCAGGCGTCGTTCGTCGGCGCGTCCATGGTGGGCCAGGCGGCCGAGGCCCTGACCAGGCTGGCCCATGTGCCGGCCCTGGCCCGCTCCCTGCCCGAGGCGGCGGCGGGCTTTGCCGTTTCGCCGGAAAAAAGCGCCCGGCGCTTCCTGCTGACCCACGACGTCTGCGGCCCGGCCTACGCCGCCCTGGCCAGCCCGGAGGAGAAGCTTTACGCCGAACTGGCCCTGACCTGGGAGGCCACCCGCCGTCGCCGCCACGCCTGCGTGCGGGAGCTTTTGCCCTTTGCCCCGAACATCGCCGGGGACGCGGCCTGGGAGACGGTCCTTCCCGGGGTCGGACGCGACTGGCGGCGCCTCGACGCCTTGTCCTATTACGACGAATTGCCGGAATTTTATCGCCAAAGCGACGTGAGCCTCAACACCACGAGCCTGCAGATGAAGGGGGCTGTCAACCAGCGGGTCTTCGACGTGCCGGCCTGCGGCGGCTTTGTCCTCACCGACGCCCGGGAGCAGCTTGGCGCGCTGTTTGACCTCGGCCGCGAAGCGACGGTCTACCGGGAACCGGGCGAGATCGGCGATCTGGTGCGCCACTACCTGGCCCAGCCGGCCGAACGGGAACGCATCAGCCAGGCGGCCCGGCGGCGTATCCTGGCCGAGCACACCTACGTCCGCCGCCTAACCGACCTGCTGGCCGCCATGAAAAAGGCCTTCGGCGGATAGCCGAAGGCCTTGGGAGCGGACGTGTGTCGCGTCCCGGTCAGGGCGCCGGGATGGTCAGGGGTTTGCCGGCCGCGATCTTGCGCGCGTCGGTGATGCCGTTGGCGTCCATGAGCCGCTTTTCGCTGAGGCCATGGCGCTTGGCAATGGAATACAGGGTGTCGCCGGGCTGGATGACGTAGCTGCCGGCGCCGGCCGGGACGACCGGAGCCGATTTGGCCGACTTGGCTGCCTTGGCCGGTTTGGCCGCAGCGGAAGCGGCCGGGCTGGCCGGTTCCGGGTCGGTCAGGCTGCGCCCAGCCGGGCCGGGGAGGTCGCCGCCGGTCGCGGGCGCGCCGCCTGGCGCGACCGAGGGCGTCGCGGGCGGCAGGGAAATGCCCGGAGGCGGCGGCGGCAGGGCGTCGGTCGCGCCGCGCAGATGCCCGGAAAAACCGCCGTTGTTCTGACGGTCCCACAGTTCGTTGTAAATGATGGCGTAGCGGGCGTAGGCATCCTCGTAGGCGGCAAAGGCGGCGTTGTCTTTCTCGTGGCTGGAGCCGGCCTTGACCCAGGCGGCATGGGCCTCGTTCACCTGCCGCCAGGCGAACTCGGCGTCCTTGCGTACGAGGTCGTTGGAGACGTATTGCACATTGCGCTCCAGGGTGTCGTACTTGCTGCACCCTGGGGCAACCGCCGCAGCCAGTCCCGCCAGCAGGACGGCCAGGAGAAGCCCGGATTTTCCTCGAAGCATGTGGAGTCCTCATGGCCACGTCGGTTTTCGGCAGCGACGCGGCTTGATAATGTGCCTCAAAGCGAGCGTTACATGCCCTGTAACGCGGCATTCGTCAAATTACCAAACCGCCAGTTCGGCAGGCCCCGGGCGGAGTGATGCCTCAACTCGTTCATATTATGTCATATCCCGGTCCGGCCAGCCTGCGCCCGTTCCTGCCGCTATGGGCCTTCGGCCTGGAAGGACCGTGGCTG
>JBKICS010000052.1:0-8079 GCA_046567015.1 Acidobacteriota bacterium
GGGGGCCTCAGCACGCCGGAGCAACTCCGGTTCTCGCCCAGGGCCTTCGCCGCGTTGTCCGTTCCACCCCCGACTAGATTGCCTACCCCGGACCAAAACCCCTTAAAAAACCTTCTTCCAGTCGGGGGGTCCGGGGGCCTCAGGCCCCCGGCCGCCGGAGGCACTCTTCGCCTCCTCTTCCCTCTCCCCCTCACTTCCAGCTTTGCAGCTCGATGATGTTGCCTTCGGGATCGCGCAGGTAGCGGAATTCGAGTTTGCCGACCCCGGGCACGTCGCGGCTGGCCAGCTCGCCCACGGCCGTGCCGCCGGCGTCGAGGACGGCCTGGGACATGGCGGCCACGTCGTCGACCAGGAAGGCGATGTGGGAAAAGCCCGGGGTATCCGGGGCGACGTCGGGATGTTCGGGGCAGGCGTCGTAGGAGAAAATTTCGAGTGTCGGGCCGGTGTCGCCATGTCCGGGCAGGCGCAGGTGGATGCCGGTAATGTGGGACTTGTCGATGCCGGTGGCCGCGTCGAGCCAGTCGCCGGAGAGGTCGCGTTCGGGGGGCACGGGTTTGCAGTCGAACAGGCGGACGTAGAACGAGGACAGGGCCCGCCAGTCACGGGCGATGCAGTTGGTGTGGACGTAGCGGATGGCCATTTGTGCTCCTTGGAATCAGTTGGCCGCCCAGGCGATGCGCGGGACGAGGTGAGCCGGCAGGCTCGCGCCCGGGGCGGCCGTGGCGCACCAGTCCAGCACCGCCCGGGCCATGGCGACCAGCCCGGCCACATCGATGCCCTGGCAACGCGGGCCGAACGGCTCGATATAATTGGCGCCCTTGGCCAGAAGCTTGCTGCAGCCCCGGGCGTTGCCGTTGCCGTAGTGGTACAGCCCGGCGGCGATCTGGATGATGCCCTTGTACAGATCGCGCACGGACGACCTGTCGGCCAGCCACAAGGCTTCCAGGGTGTCGTGACACTGGAAATACGCGCCGGCGTTGAATTCGGCAACCGCCTTGACCAGGGCCGGGGGCGGCGGGACGGCGCAGAGTGACTCGAAGTCTTGCGATGCGAACATGACATGACCTCCAGGGTTTTACCGGAGGATACCACAGCGCCCAGTCCGTGACCACCAGCGTCGTCGATTGCAAGGTCGCCGTCGCGGTCATCCGCCGCCCGTTGACGCCATGCGCCCAGCCCGGCATCATCGGCATCGATCCAAGGAGTCGCCCCATGAAAAAACTTTTCATCGCCCAGGCCCTGTACAACCGCTGGGCCAATGCCAAACTCGCCGCCGACATGGCCAAGCTCTCCACCGAACAGTTGACCGCCGGCTCGGACGTCAATTTCGGCTCGATCCTCGCCATCGCCAACCATCTGGTGCTGGCCGACCGGGCGTGGCTGAACCGTTTCACCGGCCAGGGCGAACCCGTCCCGTCCATCGACGCCGTGCCCTACCCCAGGCTGCCCGAACTGGCCGCCGCCCGCAGCTTCGAGGAAGAGCGGACCATCCCCTTCGCCCGCGCGCTGGATCCGGCGGCACTGACCGGCATACTGGCTTATACCGCCATGAACGGCAGGCCCATGGCCCTGCCGCTGGCTCTTTGCATCGACCACTTCTTCAACCACCAGACCCATCACCGGGGGCAGATCCACGGCCTGATCGGCGGCTGCGGCCTCAAGGCGGCCGACCTCGATTTCATATTCTTCGAGCGCGAGACCGGAACCTACGCCAAGTCGCTGTAGCGGCCGGGGGCAGACGAAGAAACGCGACGGAGGGGGCTTCAGTCCGGTCGGGCAGCGGCCGGCTTAGCGGCCGGGCGGACAGATAATGGAGCTGTCGGTGCGGCAGGCTTCCCGGCGAAAGACGCTCAGGCGCTCGGAAATGACCGTCAGCGCCGTGAAGGGGAAGCTGGCCATGGCGTCCTGGTAGGGCTTGGGATCGGCCAGGAGCTTGACGAGCTTTTCCCGGATGCCGGCCGGGGACAGCTCGTCCCAGGGCAGAAACTCGATAAGCCCCTTGGAGCTTAAGGCCTCTGCCCGGATACGCTGTTCCAGGCGCGGCACTTCCCGGGGCACCACCAGCGACGGCTTGCCCTGGGAGATGATCTCGCAGGTGGTATTGTAGCCGCCCATGGTGACCACGACGTCGGCCAGGCCCATGAGCGTCTCCATGCGGCGGTAGAAATGGTAGAACCGGGCCTTGACCCGGGCCGCCCGCCTGGCCACCAGCTCGCGTTCGGGCCGGGGCATGAACGGGCCGGTGACGAAGATGACCCGGTGTTCCGGCGCGCCCCCCTCCTCCAGCATGCGCAGATAGGCGTCCATGAGCGGATAGCCGTCGCCGCCGCCGCCTGTCGTCACCACCACGAGCTTTTCCGCCGGCAGGAGCCGCTCCTCGCGCCGGATGGGCGACATGGCGTTTTGCGAGGGCACCCGGCGGGGGATGTAGCCGGTGAAAATCATCTTGCGGCTGATGTTGTCCGGTATCTCGTATTCGGCCACCGGATCGTAGAGATCCTGGTTGCCGTAAACCCAGATCTCCGAATAATACTGGTCGAGCACCTCGTAGACGCCTTTTTCCCGCCACTCCTTGATGGTGGAGGGGGCGTCGTCCATGATGTCGCGAAGCCCCAGGATGGTGCGGGTGCGCGGCTGGCGGCGCCGCAGCCACTTGAGCGTCGGGATCACCTCGCGCCGAAGCCCCATGGGGGCCTTGTCCACGATGAAAAGATGCGGCTGGAAGGCCTTGGCCGTGGCCACGATGATGTTGCGGCGGATGTTTAAGGCATGGCCGGCGTTGATCTTGATCGACAGCGGCAGGTATTCCTCATTGGTCTTTTTGATCATGCCCGGAATACGCACATAGTCGATGCCTTCCGGGATCTCGTAGCGCCCGGCCAGGGGCGAACCGGTGAGGATGAGGATGTTGACGCCCCGGTGACGCAGATGCTCGGCAATGGCCATGGTGCGGCGCAGATGTCCCAGACCGTAGGTGTCGTGGGAATACATCAGGATATTGAACGTGGAAGGTGCGGCCATTGCGGTCAGGGAACTTCGATGCCGAGCTTGCGGTATTCGTTTAACTTGTTGCGCAGGGTGCGCACGGAGATGCCGAGCAGTTGGGCGGCCTGGGTGCGGTTGCCCTCGGTGCGGTCCAGGCTCTTGATGATCATATGGCGTTCCATGACGTCCAGCGGCATCACTTCGCCGCCGTGACTGTCGGGCAACTCGGCCGGGGACCGGGGGGCGGCCGCGGCGTCAAAGGCATCGACGCCGCTGACAGGGGAGGCCGTCTCGCCCGCGTCGCCGGCCTCGCAGCCGTCAGCCGCGTCCAGGGCGCCCTCGCCCTCTTCGCCGGGCCAGACGTCGGGATCGAGCAGAAAATGGGATTTGCGGATGGGGCCGGCTCCGGCCAGCAGCACGGCGCGCTCCATGAGGTTTTGCAGCTCGCGCACGTTGCCGGGCCAGTCGTAGGCCATGAGCCATTCCTTGGCGTCGGCGGAAAAGGTCAAGGGCGGCAGGCAGTAGGCCTTGCGGAATTTCTCCACGAAAAACTGGGCCAGCCGGGGGATGTCCGCGCCACGTTCGCGCAAGGGCGGCAGCTTCAAGGGGATGACGTTTAGGCGGTAGAACAGATCCTGGCGGAATTTCCCCTCGGCCACGGCCTCGTCCATGCGCCGGTTGGTGGTGGCCAGCACGCGCACGTCCACATGCACGGTCTCGGTGCCGCCCACCCGGTCGAACTCGCTTTCCTGGAGCACGCGCAAGAGCTTGGCTTGCAGCCCCAGGTCCATCTCGGAAATTTCGTCGAGCAGGATGGTGCCCCCGCTTGCCATCTCGAATTTACCGAGCTTTCGGGCGATGGCCCCGGTAAACGAGCCCTTCTCGTGGCCGAACAGCTCGGATTCGAGCAGGTGCTCGGGCAAGGCGGCGCAGTTGATGGCGACAAACGGCCCCTCGGCCCGGTCCGAGGCGGCGTGGAGGTAGCGGGCGAACATCTCCTTGCCGGTGCCGGATTCGCCGGAAATGAGCACCGTGGCCTTGGACCGGGCCACCTGCCGGGCCAGGGCCAGGACGCGGCGGATGGCCGGGTGCTCGCCCACCACGTCAAACCCCTTGCCCGAGGTCTCGGTGGTGGCGGCGCGAACCGGCGCGGCCGGGGCGGCGACGTCCCTGGGTTCGGGCTCGCCGGGCAGCACGGCCAGAATCTTGTCCCAGGAAAGGGGCTCGAGCCAGTAGTCCCTGGCCCCGAGTTCCAGGCAGCGGGCGGCCTCGGCGGCGGTGCCCCGGTCTGTGAAGACGATGACCGGCGGGGAATCGTCCAGTTTGCGGACTTCGGCCAGCAGGCTCTCGGCCGTGTAGACGCCCATCTTGGCCTGGGAAAAGATCATGCAAGGCGGCGACTTACGGATGGCGGACAGGGCGCTCGGCAGGGAATCGGCAATGCCGGCGGCAATCCCGGCCTCCTTGAAGTACGGGAAAAATTGGGTCACCGCCTGGGCCGGGGCGACAAAAAGTATTGTCTTTTCCGCCATCAGCGAGGTTCTAGCTCGAAGGCCAGCGGGTTTCAACCGGTTGGAAGCCGATTCTCCCCGATAGATGCAAATTCCCGGCCGCGAACGCGAGCATCAGGCCAGGCCGCACTGGCGCAGCAGTCCGGCAAGCACCTTGTCGCTGTCGAAATATTCCTCGGCGATGGCCCGGGCGGCGTCGCCGTGGCGCACCGGATCGGCCTCCACCTGACGCAGGGCGTCCATGGCGGCCTGGGCTCCCTCGAAAGCGAAAAGCCCTTCGCCCACAGGCAGATAGGTGGTAAAACCGGTGTCTTCCACCACGGCCGGACGGCCGGCGGCCAGAAAGGTGGCCGTGCGGTCGGAGAACCAGCCGCTTTTAAGCACCACGTTCTGATCCTTGGCGATGGTGAATTCGCCCCGGGCGCCTCGGATATAGTCGCGGTAGACCTCGGGGTCGCGGGAAATGTCCAGGGCGTCGCACACGTCCCAGCCATGAGAGCGGTAGCGCTCGAAGTTCCCCTTCATGCCGCTCATGGCCATGCCCAGGGGGATGTCCGGGAGCTGAGACGGCAAGTCGAGGATGGCCTCGTATTTGACGTTCTTGCGCCAGGACAGCGTCCTAGCGCCCACTTTCATGTCCCGGTCCTTGGCTTCCCAGGTGCCGATGGTGGTATAGTTTGTCCCCCGCCCCTGGCCGCGCGGCCACAAGTCCAGAATCACCGGAGGCAACAGCGGCTTCCAGGCGATGTCCGAGGCGGGCACGTCGATGGCGCCGGTCGGCAGGTTATAGCCGTAGGTGAAGCAGGTCTGGTGGGCCACGTAGTAGTCGTGGTTCCAGGGAATGGTGGCCACCTTGACCTGGGTAAAGACCGGGTCGGTGTCGATGACGGCCCGCACCGGAGCTTGCAGATATTCCTCGCGCAGCGGAATGACGCCCGAGATGTTGAGGAAGAAATCGGCCTGGGCCAGATGCTTGTCCAGGGTGGCCCGGTCCATGCCGTAGACCTGGCCCTCGAGCTCGCTTACGTAGGCCCAGCGCCCGGCCAGTCCGTGGGCGGAAAAGAGCTTGTCCACGATGGCCCGGCCCCGGGTGGAGTCGGTGCTGGGATGGCCGAGAACCGGATCAAAGGGATAGGCCCAATCGGCGGTGTCTTCCAGGAAGAGCACCTCGTGCCCGAGCCTGGCCAGTCCGGCGGCGAAATGCAGCATCATCCACAGCTGGCCGCCAAGGGGAAAGCCCACGGCAAACCCGGCCACGATAATACGAAGCGGTCGTTTCATGCACTCCTCAAGCGTCTGCCCGGTTCCGCCAGCCAACGCCCCGGTCCGGATACGACCCAAGTTGACGGACAGACGCACGGGTTGCCATGCTGGGCATCTTGCTACCGCAACACGAGGCCATCTGCAAATACCTGGCGCGGTTTCAAGGCGAAGGGACAAGGGGCCGACTCCGGCCCGGCTTCCCGGGCACGAATGTCAGGAACGAGGCCAGGGAAGGCAAAAGAGCGGCAACAAATCCGATGGGTTGCCGCGCGGCTGGCCCATGACGCCAAGGCAGGGCCAGCCGCCTGCCGCGCGGACGTGACGTTGGGACCGATGCGTTCCGACGACAACACACTTGAATGATTATTTTTATCTTAAATAATAATCATTCAGCGGCGGCACGGCGGATACTAGCTGTTGGGCTTGCCCTTGCCCTCGACCCAAAGCTTGACGCCCTTGTCGATGGTAACCACGGGAATGGCCTTTTTCTTCAGGAAATCGGCCAGTTGCCCAAGCTTGGCAGCGTCCCACGGCTCCCAGCCGAGGTCGGAACCGATGCCGTGCAGGCAAAAGATCACCCAGCCGTTTTCCCGGATGGCGTGTTCCTTGACCATGCCGATGATGGTCTCGGCCGGATCGTCGGTGTGGACCACGTACCGCTTGAGCCAGTAGCGGTCGGTGGAGCCCTTGCGGTTGAAGTCGTCCCCGCCGTCGGCCACCTGGGCGTAAAAGCGCTTGGACAGCTCGCTCATCTCCGGGGTCCAGTAGTTGTGCGGGGTGATGTAGGTGGAGACAGGGAAACCCAGGGCGGTCAAGGCCTTCTGGGAGGATTCCAGCTCCCGCTCGTAGGAAATGGCCCGGATCTGCTGCTTTTCCACGCTTTCGGGATCGAAGGGATGGACGAGCACCTCGCCGATGAGCTCGTCGAAGTAATAGCTGCCGGGTTCGCCCTGGACGATCTTGCCGCTGGTGCGTTCGCGCAGCAGCCGGCCGTTTTCCATGAGCCCGGCCAGCTCCTCGTACTTGTACTTGGCCTCGAACAGGGGACGGCAGCCGGCCACGGGCTTGAGCAGCAGGCACTTTTCCTCGGCATAGAACTTGGGAATGTCGATGGGCCGCTTGTGGGTGAGGCTGTGCGAGGCGATCTCCCAGCCGGCGGTCTGCAGTTCGTGCAGCTGCTTCTCGTCCATGAAATCCGGGTCGCCGGAGCCCACGCGGTTGGCGATGACCCCCACCGTGGCCACCAGGCCGTAGCGGGCCAGGACCGGAAACGCATATTGGTAGACGCTGGAAAGTCCGTCGTCGAAGACCAGGCTGACCATTCCCGCCTGGCACGTGCGCCGAAGGGGAAGGAGTGTGGCCGTCACAGCCAGGACCAGAGCGAGGAGGAAAAGACGAATACCGCATGTCTTTTGCATAGATTATCCAAAAGGCTATGACGCCGCTTGAGGTTTTGGCAACCCAAACCGTACAATATTAAAACGAAAAGTCAATGACCGCCGCCTGCCTGGCCTGACAAGAAACAGGGCCGCCAGGGGCGGCCCTTGAGGGTGATGCGGGACAACAACACAACCGTAAGGAGGTTCGTATCCGGCCGCCATATACGGGGCTTTACATGGCGCGCCTTCCAATTTCGAGAATAAGCACGATAGGCCCGACGGCAACCCCCGGCTGCGGACACATTGACGGCCGGGCCAAAAGTGGTATGTGGCGCTTGCCGCCCGCGGAAGTTTTGTCCGGCGGCCATCCTACGGAGATCCCATGTCAAAACGTCACGCCGCTCCGTGCGCCCTGTGCCTGCTCGTGTGCCTCGCCACGGCCGCCCAGGCTCTGGGAGCGTCCAAGCATTTCCACGTATCCTTCGAGCATTTCAACGATTATTCGAGCAAAGCCGCCGACCTCTATTTCAAGGTCGAAGCGGCCAACGAAAAAAACATCCTGTCGCATCTGACCGCCGAGTGCGCCATCTACGCCGAAAAGGCCCGCGCCCTGGAATACCTGACCGACGTGGCCGAACACATGACGGCCAAACGCGACCAGATCTACGTCCTGGAACGCCTGCGGGCGCTCAAGACCGCCGTCCTGGCCTCCCTGCCCCAGGACATCAAGCTCCTCACCACCCTGGTCGAGGGCCAGGGCAACCAAAGCCTGCGCCAGCTCGGCAACCTCGTCATCAACGAACTGCGTGTCTTCGAACGCAACGCCGAGAATCTGTAGACTGTGGAAAAAAGAGCCTCCGGCGGCCGGGGGCCTGAGGCCCCCGGACCCCCCAACGGGAAGAAGTGGTTAAGGGGGGACTGGGGGGGGACGGTAGTCCGGT
>JBKICS010000053.1:0-5186 GCA_046567015.1 Acidobacteriota bacterium
GCCTTGCGGCTTTTGAGCCAGCCGATCAGCCCATGGCAGGCGGTCAGCATCATGTCGCCGCCGGGGCTGGGGAAATCCACGTCGAAACCGGTGAAGGAAGCCCGTTTGGGGCCGATGACCGAGGTATAGGGGAAGATGCCGGCCTCGGGCGGCAGGGAGAGCGTCAGGCAGCCATGGCCGCCGCTGTCGAAGACCTCGGCATTGGGGAGCGCCCCCCGGCGGAAGCGTTCCAGATCGGCCCAGAGGGCGTCGGGTTCGAGCATGCCGGTGTGGTGTTCGTAGATGCCGTGGATGCGCCGGCGGTGGACCAGCGCGGCCACGGTGTGGCTGTTGCCGGCGTTGACGAGCATGACGCCGGTGGCGTCGCTGCGGGCGGCGATTCCTGGATCGGCCAGCATCCCCAGCACGGCGGCGGCGGCGGAATCGGCCACCGGCCCGCCGCCGGTGGCGTTTTGCAGCACCTGCAGCCGGGTCAGCTCCGGGGGCGGCGTCAGGTACACCAGGGCCTCGGGGCGGCCGCCGGCCTCGGTCAGGAACCGTTCCCAGAGTGCAAAGCGCCCCAGGCGGCTGCTTGTGCCGGGGTGCAGGCCATGGTCCTGGGCGCAGGCCATGACCAGATCCGGCTCGGGCAGCCCGGCCGCGCCGAGGAAAGCCCGCCAGTAGCCGGGGTCGTAGTCGGCAAGCGCCAGGGGAACATGTCCGGCCGGGCGCTCCCGGGTGACGACCACCGGGGTGGTGAGTGTCAGGCGCTCGGGATCGTCGGTGAGCGCCCACACGGCGTCGGGGTGGGCGGCGAGACCCAGGCCGGCCTTGAGGTGGGACCGGTAGGCCTTGAAAAATCCGCCGCCCATGTTGGTGCCGCACAGATAGACGGCGCGTCCGGCGGCGGTGAGCGCGGCCAGGCGCGCTCCCACCTGCCGCGCCGGGGCGGGCAGCACGAATTTCGGGCAGTTTTCCGGTTCAAGCTCCGGGAAATGGTACAACACGTCCTGGGTGCCGGAACCGATGTCCAGGCACAGCACTCGACTCTGGGGCATGACGCGGCCTCCTTGCCTGTTAAGGCGTGGTTCCTACGCCACATGGCGGGCCGGCTCAAGGGGGTGGCTTCGCCGGCCGGGTTCAGATCGGCGGGTCGAGCAGGCCTTCGATGGCGGCCAGCAGATGGGCCGGGTTCAGCGGCTTTTGCAGCACGGCGTCGGCGCTGCCCGGGGCCGGGGCGTCCTGGCCGGTGATGACCAGGATGGGAATCTGGGAGAGCTGCGGATCGCGGCGCAGGGCCTCGATGGCCGCCCGTCCGTCCATGCCGGGCATGGCCATGTCCATGGTGATGGCCTGGGGCCTAAGCTTGCGGGCGGCGGACAGGGCGGACTGCCCGTCGTGGGCCGAGGCCACGCGGAAGCCCTCCCCTTCCAGGAACTGGATGAGAAACGCGGACACGGCCGGATCGTCGTCGACCACCAGCACCAGCGGACGGTCGCGGTCCCGGGGACGGGGCGGCCGGGGCGGCTCGCAGGCGGTCTGGCCCACGGCCGTGGACAGTTCGAAGACAAAGGCCGCGCCCCGGGCCGGAGCCGGCTCCACCCAGATGCGCCCGCCGTAGTGGTGGACGATCTCGCGGCAAATCGCCAGGCCCAGGCCCGTGCCCTTGGACGGGGCCGAGCCTTCCGGGTCCAGGCGCACCTGCCGGAACTTGTCGAAGATCAGTTCCCGGTCGGCCGGGGCGATGCCCGGACCGGTATCCACCACCGTCACCCGGACCGTCGCCGGGTCGGGCTGGGCCACGATCACCGTGACCGCGCCCACGGCGGTAAATTTAGCCGCGTTGCCCAGGAGGTTTAAAAGCACCTGCTCCAGCCGGTCCGGGTCGGCCAGGACGATGGGCGAGATCGCGGGCAGGCGCGTTTCCAGATCGACCTCGGGCCGGGACTGGTAGATGCCGGTCACGGCGGCCACGGCGCTCTTGACCACGTCGTTTATGCAGATCTCCCGGTCGCGCCACTGCATGCGGCCGGATTCGATGCGCGAGAGATCGAGAAAATCGTTTAAAAGCCTGGCCAGCCGTTCGCCCTCATGGGCAAGCACGCGCAGGTTGTCCTCGATGCGGGCGCCCCGCTTGACCAGGGTGGGATCCTCGCCGGCCAGGGGAGAAAAGTGCCGGGTGAAATCCCGGGCGATGAGCTTGGCGAAACCGAGCAGCGAGGTCAGCGGCGTGCGCAGTTCGTGGGAGACCGAGGACAGGAAGGCGCTTTTGATCTCGTCCATGCCGCGCAGGCGCGCGTTGGCCTCCTCCAGCTCCCGGGCCTTCTGGGACAGGTCGCTGGTGCGATCCACCACGAGGCTTTCCAGCTTGCGGGTGAGCCCTTCCAGGGCCTCCTCGGCCTGGCGGCGGTCGGTGTCGTCCCGGGCCATGAGCACGAATCCCGAGGGCGTGCCCTCCTTGTCGAAGATGCCCGACACCCGGGCGGCGTAACGCCGGGGCTGGCCGTCCCGCTCGAAGCGGAAGACGAAATCGTGGCTGTGGCTGGCGGACACCGCCCCCAGGCCGAGGCCAAGGCGGCCCAGGTCCACGCGAAGCTGGACATGCAGCTCGCGCAGGTCGCGCCCGGCCAGCTCCTCGGCGCGCACCGCGAAAATGGCCTCGGCCGCCGGGTTGACGTAGGTGATGCGCCAGCACTCGTCCACGGCGACGATGCCCATTTCGGCGCAGCGCAGCAGATTGTCCAGGAACATGGTTTTTTCGACCAGGGACCGGCCCACCACCTGCAAGGCCGCGTCCTTCTCCTCCAGGGCGGTCTTGAGCGTGCGCACATACTTGCTTTCCAGGCCCCGCACGATGTCGGACTGGGTGACCAGCCCCAGAACCCGGCGGTCGTCGTCCACCACCACCAGCCGGCGCATGCGCCGCTTGCGCATGAGCAGCGCCGCCTCGAACACCGGCCGGTCCTGCTCGACGCACACCACGGGACAGCTCATGATGTCGTAGAGCTTAAGCCGCCCCAGGTGCGGGCTGTCGGCGAGCAGGCGGACCACGTCGCGTTCGGTGATGATGCCGGCCGGGCGGCCGTCGCGGGCCACGATGAGGCAGGAAATGGAGCGGTCGGCCATGCGGCCCACGGCCTCGCGCACGGTGATGTTGCCGCCGGCCGTCACCACCTCGCGGGTCATGATTTCGCTGACGCGCTTGATTTCGGACAGGGAATCGTAGCCGAGCCGGTCGATGAGGTCGGACTGGGTGAGCACGCCCTTGGCCAAGCCGGCCGCGTCCACCATGACCAGATGGCGCAGGCGCTTTTGGGACAGGAGGTGGTAGGCTTCGACCAGCACCGTGTCCTCGGCCACGGTGACCACCGGCGAGCTCATGAGGTCGCGCACGGGGCGGTCGGCGAAATCCCCGCCGCAATGGGCCGCGGCCCACAGGACGTTGCGTTCGGTGACGATGCCGACCGGCGCGCCGTCTTGCGTAACCACCAGACAGGAAATGCCGTGCCGGCGCATGATCTCCAGGCCCTCGCGGGCCGGTGCGTCGGGGGAAACGGCAATGACCTCCGGGGTGACGATTTCCGCCAGGAGCCTCTCGCCCATGAAACCTCCTCGGGCAGCGCGTTGGGCAGGCCGATGCCCGAATTCCCCCGTTTTGACAAGCCTCCCGCCGGCCTGGCGAAACCGTGGCCGATCCGGCCGCGTCGCACCGCCACAGGCCGCTGCGGCCGGAGGATGGAGCGTGGCTAGAGCCCGAGCTGTTCCCGCAGGACCGCGAAATCCAGGTTGGCGTTTATAAGCTGGGCCCCCTGGCGGATTTTGATCTCGTCGCGCAGCTTGTGGCGCATTAAAAGGGTCTCCATCTTCTTGGCCACGGTGTAGGTATCCTCGCGGACCACGATGATGGGGATTTCCAGCACTTCGGAGCGGGTCAGGATGATGTCGTTGGGGTAGAGGTTGCCCGTCAGCACCAGGCAGGGACTGTCGCCTTCGAGCGCCACGAGATGGACGTCGGAGCGGTCGCCGCCGACGATGATGGCGGAATTTTTCTGGCGGCGGAAATGGGTCATGAAGTTTTCCACCTGCATGGTGCCGATGAGAAAACTTTCCACGATGCGGTCGGACTTGTGGTGGGCGCTTATGACCTTACCGCCGAGCCGGTCGGCCAGATCGGAGACCTTGATGGCTCCCATGAGCGGATCCTTGGGAATGACGCCGAGCACCCGGATGCCCCGGTCGCGCAGAAACGGCACGATGAGCTTTTGGGTCTCGTCCATGAAATTGGGGGCCACGTCGTTTAAGATGACGCCGGCCAGATGGTCGCCGAGCTGCTCCTTGAGCACGAGCAGATAGTCGTAATTGAGTTCCTTGGAATAGCGGTCGATGACCAGGGCCTTGATGCCCAGTTCGTGCACCACCCGCACGCCGTCGGCCTGGCAGTAGCGGCCGGTGTGCATGCCGCCGGAGCCGCCGACGATGGTGACGTCCTTGCCGGCGCTGACGGTCTCGTAGGCGGCGCGGATGGAGGCCATGACGTCGCCGACCTGGTTGCGGAAGGCCCGGACCTGGAAATCGTGGGTGGCGATGACCGGGGTCAGGGTCTGCGGTTCTTCATGGGTGCGCAGGATGCGCTGGACGTGGTAGGCGTCCTCGTCCCACAGGCGGCCGTCGATTTCCTTGGGCACCGCCCCCACGGGTTTGAGATACCCGATGCGGTAGCCTTCCTTTTGCAGGCGCAGGCCAAGGCCCATGACCACCATGTTCTTGCCCGAATATCCGGCCGTCGCTCCCACATACAATCCAGCCATGACGCCCTCCTGCTGTGGCGGTCCAAGGGACCGTCTCCCGCTTCGCCGGCCGTGCTCGGGCACGGCCGCGTCCTCCCTTTCAAATGCCTTCCCTGGCCAGGATAATCAAGACAATTGGCGGGGCTGGACGCAAAAACAGCCATGTCGGCCCTGTACCTTGGAATCGTGAGCAAGAAAGGCTATGCATCGGGGGCGACGTCGCGCGCACCGCGCCGGCTGTGCCGTCGGCCGCCCGGGCGTCGCGACCAAGCCCACGGAGTCCATCATGACCGCATCCCCTTCCCCCGAAGCCCAAGCAGACGACAGCGAGGCCCAAGCCGCCGTCCTGGGCCATGCCTTTGCCGACCCCCGGCTGCTGGCCACGGCCCTGAGCCACAGTTCCTTTGCCAACGAGCGCGG
>JBKICS010000054.1:0-4608 GCA_046567015.1 Acidobacteriota bacterium
GCCGTCGCAGACGCTTAGGTCCGATGCGAAAAGCGAGGCCAGGGTCCGGTCGAGATCGGCGGCCTTGTTGTAGGTATAAAGCGCCACGGCCAGGCTCCCCGGCAGACGGGAGACGGATTGGAAGCGGCCCGAGACCAGATCGGACAGGGCCAGAAGCACCGAAACGTGCTCGGGCATGGCCCGGAGCAGGGCGGACAGACGCTCCCGGGCACGGGCGGCGTCGTTTTGGGCCAGGGCGGCCAGGGCCGGGCGGAAAAGCCCCGCCGGCCAGGGCGCTTTCGCCTGGACCGCCTGATAGCGCTCCAGGGCCTCGTGCGGGCGTTCGGCCAGCAAGGCCAGATCGCCGGCGACCTTCTCGCCCAGGGGGAGCAAGGCCTCGGTCAAGGCGCTGCCGGCCAGGGCGGCGGCCTGGTCGAAGTCGCGCGCCAGCACGGCCCGGCGCAGGGCCACATGGAGCCAGAACAGGCCGTGGCGGCCGCAGCGTATCTCGTTTTCCAGATAGCGTGTCAGGCGCGCGGCGTCGCCCGAGGCCAGGAGCCGCTCGAAGTAGGCCGTGCTTTCCGGGACGGCGAAGCGGCCGGCCAGGGCGGCGGCCAGGGCGACGAAGGCCGGATCGAGGCTGCCCGGGGGCAGGGCCGGCTGCACGGCGAGCAGGGCCTGCGCCGTGGGTGCGTAGAGCGGATCTTCCTCCCAGGCGGCGGCCAAAAGCAGGGCCTGGCGACGGGCGTACTGCCCCTGCTCGGCCGGGGGAGCGGTCCTGGCCGCCGCCCCGGCCAGGGCGGCGGCCCGCAGCAGGTGGTCGCGGCCCACGGTGCCGGCCAGGAGCAGATCGCCGAGCACGGTTGGAAATCCGGGATCGGTAAGCCACAGCGCCGTCATGACGCACCTCCTTGGGCGGCCGCCCACCAGGCGTCCTGAAAGGCCCGGCCGCCGGTTGCAAGCCAGTGGGAGCGGTCCAGGGCCTCCCGGGCATTGGCGGCCAGGCGGCGGCGCAGCGCCCCATCGGCGACCAGCCGGGCCACGGCTTCGGCCCAATCCTGCGGGTCCGGGCCGACCAGCAGCCCGGTCTCCCCGTCTTCGACCACGGCCTGATACGGCGGCAGGTCGGCGTAGATGCCGGCGGCCCCGACGGCGGCGTATTCCTGCCATTTGACGGCGCTTTTGGCCCGGTTAAAAGCAGTGCCGGCCAGGGGAGCCAGGCCGATGGCCAGGCCCAGGCGCGGCAGCTTGATAGCGTAGGCGGCGTAGTCCGGGGCGAAGGGCAGGACCGTGGCCCCGGGAAACGCCCCGGGACTGGGCAGGCAGCCGTAAAAAACGAAGCGGCCGGCAAAACCCGGAGTCCTGGCCAGCCGGGACAGGGCCGGCTCCAGGCGAGCCAGGTCCGGCGCGTGGGAGGGCGTTGCGGCCAGGCCCACGGCGGCCACGGCCCGGTCCGGCGGGGGGCTTGGCCGCCACAGCCTGTCCGGCAGGCAGTTCGGCACCACCCGCAGGCGATCGGTCAGGCCGGAGAAGGCCGCCGCCAGGACCGGGGTGCTGACCGTGACCAGGCCGGCCCGCCGGATCGTATCGCGGATGTGGGGCACAAGCTCGGCCATGCGGGGGAAAAAGGGATGATCGGCCGGGACGGCGGTGAAGTCGTCGTCGGTGTCGTAGACCACGGGTTTGCCGCTGGCGAAAACCGCCTCCAGGATGGGGGCGGTGCGGGGCCCGGGGAAAAAGCGTTGGATGAGAATCAGGTCGGCCGGGGCCAGGACGTCGGTGGTCACGGCATGGCCCGGCCCGCTGGGCGTGACTCCGGGGAGCAGGCGCACGGCCGGGGCCAGGGCGCGGGCCGGCTCGTACACCCGCAACCGGGCGCAGGCGGCGGTCGGATCGTCGAATCCGTAATAGGCGATGGTGAGAGGGGCGGCAGGCATGGGCGGCAGGGAGATCGCGCATTCGAGGCGGACTCGGGCGCGCGTCCGGGGCCGTATTACGCGCTAAGCGCCTTGGCCCGGCGGCCGGAGCCGCGAAAGACGATTTCCGCCCGGGCCGTGTGGGGATCGCGGTAGGAGACGGCGATATCGACCGGTTCCTTGAAGAACTCCGCCGCGCCGCGCAGGATGCCTTCGTAATACTCAGGATAGGACCGCTTGGAGTGATACGTCATGATCAGGCGGTCGCCCTGGTCCTCGTAGGTGAAGCGCGGGGGCATGAGGCCGGGCATGTCCTTGGTGAGCCGGGCATGGGTGTCGTTCATGGTCAGGTAGAATTCCTTGAGGGTGCCGCCTTTGAAGGAGCGCGGGTAGTGGCGGTGAAATCCCTTGATGGTGTACCGTCCCAGGGCCACGAACACGTCCTTGACGGATTTGCCGGTTTTTTCGGCCGCGAACTCGGCCATCTGACGCAGCACCTGATCCGGATAGTTCTGGGTGGGCAGGAAGGTGGGATGCCCCATGGCCTCCTGCATGGAGGCGAACACCGCGTCGCCGTACTGGTCCTTGATAAAGTCCTGCATGAGCTTGGGCAGGATGCCCTTCATGTCGCCGTGGGACTGGCGCAGCATAAGGGTGCTGTCCTGGCGTTGGGCAAAGACCCCGGCTAGGTTGAGCAGGGAATTGGCCAGTTCGGCCAGTTCGCGCGTGGCCTGGGCGGTCTGTCCGGCTCCTTCGTCGGCTTCGGCGGCCACGTGGGCGATGACTTCGATGTTGTGATTGATTTCCTCGGCCGCGGCGGACTGCTCCTCGGCGGCGGTGGCGATCTGGGTCACCTGGCCGTTGACCTCGCGGATGCGGGCCATGATGCGTTCCAGGGCCTCGCCGGCCTTGTGCGTGGCGTCGGTGCTGGCGGTCACCCGGGATTCGGTCTCCTGCATGGATGCCACGGCGTGTTGGGAGCCGTCCTGGATCTCGCGGATGGATTTTTCCACTTCCTTGGTGGCGGTCATGGTCTTTTCGGCCAGTTTCCGGACCTCGTCGGCCACCACGGCGAAGCCGCGACCGGCGTCGCCGGCCCGGGCCGCCTCGATGGCGGCATTGAGGGCCAGCAGGTTGGTCTGGTCGGCGATGTCGTTGATGACGCTTATTATGCGGCCGATCTCGGCGGCCTGTCCGTCCAGGGAGGTGAGCACCTGGCCGAGCTTGCCGGCGGATTCGGCCACGTCCTTGATGCCGCAGACGGCTTCGCGCACCTCCACGGCCCCGGACTCGGCGGCCTCGTTGGCGCTTTCGGCGGCCTCGGAGGTCTGGGAGGCGTTTTTGGCCACTTCCATGACCGTGGCCGTCATTTCCTCCATGGCCGTGGCCACGGCGTCGGCCTGCTCTTTTTGCTGCTGCGCCCCGCGCGCCTGTTCGTCGGAGGAGGCGGACAGCTCTTCCGAAGCCGAGGCCACCCGCTGGGCCAGTTCGTTGATCTCGCTGCCAAGCGCCCGCAGTTCGCCCTGGGCTTTTTCGAGCTCCTGCTGCTTTTCACGGATCTGGGACTGGTCGGTGATGGCGGTCACGGCTCCGAGCAGATCGCCCCGGAGGCCGCGAAAGCAGTTGACCGTCAGATAGCAGGACAGGGTGCGGCCGTCCCACAAGGTCAGATCGCGCTCGGCCTGGATGGTGGCGCCCTCCCTGAGGGCCGTTTCCGTGATGGAGACGCCGGACTTGTTGTAAAAGGCCTGGCTCACGGTCTTGCCGACGAGTTCGCTGTTAGGCTTTCGCAGCATGTCGGTCACGGATTGACTGCAATGGGTGATGATCCCGTCTTTGTTGGAAATAAGAAAGGGCGTGCCCACGGCGAGGATGGCGGCGCGATAATATTCCCGCCGCAGCATATTGGTCCCCATGGCGTCGGCGGCTTCCTGGCCAAGCGGCCCGAGCGTCTTCCAGGATTCGACGATATCCGGTTGGAAAGATCGTTTGTCTGAATTTATTGTTCGAAATCCGGCGTACAGAGCGGCAATTGGTTTGTTGCTGCGCTTGGCGATGACGAATGCGGCAAGACAACCGACGACGGCCAGGGCAACAGCAAGATACACGTTCGCGGCAAACGTCGCGGCAATGATGCAAACGCTTAAGGCGAGGCTCAGCAGAAGGCTTGCAGTCCCGAAGGACGGTGCGGAATTCTGCGTATTCATGGGAACTCCTGCCCGATTTTTAGCTATCCCATACCATTTGTTCGGAAAGGTCAATGTCGGGAACGGAAGCATTCAAAAAAGAGTACCGAAGCAGTGCGTTTCCATTACGGCTGCACTTGTGTCGGGAGGAAGACGGCCGGGGCGCGCCCGGTGAAGCGAAACGGCGTAAAAAGGCTCTTGCCCAGGGCCTGCAAGCTGGCTGGGGCCTCGCCGTAGCTGGCCAGGCGCACGGCGGCCTGGGGCAAAAGTGGCAGATCGTAGGGCGACTGGGCCGCCACCAGAACGAGCGGCGTCCCGGGGAGCGCGTCCAGGGCCTCGGCCAGTCGGCGCTGGCCCTCGCGCCGCCGGGCGTCCGTGACCAGCAGCACCACGGCCTTGGCGGTTCGGGCCGCCTCCAGGGCCTGCCGGAGGTCCTCGGGGCTGGGATCGGCCGGCAAAAACAGGTGCGTGGGGCCGGACCATTCGGCGATGGCGGCCTCGGTCTCGGCGTCGACGACCTCGCGGCC
>JBKICS010000055.1:0-7251 GCA_046567015.1 Acidobacteriota bacterium
CCGCGCGGCACCAGCATCGAGATCACGCTCAAGGAAGAGACCAAGGAATACGCCGATCTCGAGCGCATCAAATCCGTCCTTCGCACGCACTCCAACTTCATCTCCTTCCCCATCCTCGTGGACGGCGAGAAGACCAACACCATCCCGGCCCTGTGGCGGGAATCGAAATTCTCGGTCACCCCGGAGCAGTACAAGGAATTCTATCAGTTCCTGACCTACGACACCGAGGAGCCGCTAGCCACCATCCACGTCAGCGTGGACGCGCCGGTGCAGTTTACCGCCCTGCTCTTTATTCCCAAGCACGGCCTTGGCCCCATGGCCTTTCGCGAGCAGCTCCACCACGGGCTCGACCTCTACGTGCGCCGGGTGCTCATTTCCAAGGAGACCAAGGAGCTGATTCCGGAATATCTGGGCTTCGTGCGCGGCGTGGTGGATACCGAAGACCTGCCGCTCAACATCTCCCGCGAGACGCTCCAGGAAAACGTGGTCCTGCGCAAGATCCAGTCCGTGCTGGTCAAGCAGATCCTGGACAAGCTCAAGGCCCTGGCCAAGGAAGACCCGGCCAAATACAACGAATTCTTCACGGCCCACGGCCAGGGATTCAAGCTCGGCTACTCCGACTACGCCCACCGCGAGGCCTTCGCCGATCTGGTGCGCTTCGATTCCTCGGCGCTTACGCAGTCGGGCGGGGACGAAGAAGAAAAAGCCGGGCTGACCTCCCTGGCCGACTACGTCGCCCGGGCCCGCGACGGCCAGAAGTCCATCTACCACCTTTCCGGCCCGTCCCGGGCGGCGCTGGACCTCAATCCGCATCTGGAGATCTTCCGGTCCAAGGGCCTGGAAGTGCTCTATCTGTATGAGCCGGTGGACGAGTTCATCATGGACTCCATCGGCACGTACAAGGAGCTCACACTCAAGTCCGCCGAACTGGCCGACGCCGCCGAGCTCGACCCCTTCGAGGCCAAGGCCGAGGAGCAAAAAGCCCCGGAGATGACCGCCGCCGAAGCCGGCTCGCTGGAGGACTTCCTCAAAGCCGTGAAGGACATCCTGGGCGACCGGGTCACCGACGTGCGCGTCTCGACGCGCCTGACCCAGAGCCCGTCCTGCCTGGTCTCGCCCGACGACCGCATGACCTCGAGCATGCAAAAGATCATGCGCCTCGTCAGCAAGGACACCTCGGTCCCGAAAAAGGCCCTGGAGATCAACCGCGACCATGGCCTGATCCGCAACCTGCTCGCCATCTACCGCCGCGACGCCGCCGATCCCTTCATCGGCAAGGCGGTGGAGCAGCTCTACGACTCGGCGCTGCTCCTCGACGGCTACCTGTCCGATCCGCACCAGATGGTGGCCCGCATCAACGACTTGCTGGCCGACGCCAGCGCCCTGCACGCCAAATAAGGGACGCTGCGCCGGCCGTTTCGATTTTCTTGCCCCTGCTCCGACGCCCTGGCGCGCCTTGCGGCAAAGAGGGCCGTCGCCCGATCTCCCCGGCTAGACTAGAACAGATAGCCGTAGGTCGCGGCCAGTTTGTCCGTGCGGCCAAGCAGGGCCTCGGCCGTCTGATCCACCGAAGACGCGTCCACGATGCCGGCCTCCGAGGCCAGGAAATACTTGAGCGACCCCTCCCGGGAGGAAAACAGCCAGCTCACCGAATAGATCGAGCACAGGTTCGGCCGGCCCGGAAACTCCTCCTTGGTCTTGATGACCAGCACCAGCTTCTTCTCATCCTTGTTGGTCGGGGCCATGAGCGACGACCGGCCGAGGAGCTCCTTGAGGCGGTAGGCCAGCCTGGCCCCCACCGGGTCGGCGTCGTCGTGGTCGATGGCCACCGGCGTCTTTTTCACCACCCCTTCGTCGGCCTTTTTCGGCGCGGCCTCGGGGGCGCTCGGCGCGGCCTGGGGCTGGGCGGGCTTGGATTTGGCCTCCTGGCCCGCCCCCTGGGCCAGCGCCAAGGCGGCGGACAAGGCCAGAAGCGACAGAACCAGCAAAACGGCGCGGCAGGCGTGGCGCATATAAAAACTCCTTGCAGCGTGCAAAATCAGGTTGTTACCCCATGGTATAGCCAGGGAGCGCAGCCCTGGCAAGCCGCAGCGGCCGGCCGAGGCCCTCGCGCCGAATCGTATTCGGTCGCAAATTAGTTGAAAAACTAAATAGTTAATACATTCTTATTGTAAATTGCGCCGTCTTGTCGTATGCACCCGGGCCATTATCCGAAGATTCGTTGCCACACTTCACGCCCGGAGGACTCATGCGCCTTTTCTCCCTGACCGTTTTGTTGGCGGCCGCCTTGTCCGTCGCCCTGCCCGCCGGGGCGGCCGACCCCATCCGCATCGGCGCCGTGGTCTCGGCCACCGGGCCGGCCTCGTTTCTCGGCGAACCCGAGCGCAACACCTTGCAAATGCAGGCCGACGCCATAAACGCCGCCGGCGGGCTCCTGGGCCGTCCGGTGGAGGTCATCGTCCTTGATGACGAGACCGACGTGAACAAGGCCGTGCTGGCGAGCGACCGGCTGCTCAAGAAGGAAAACGTCGTGGCCGTGGTCGGCCCCACCGTGTCCGGCAACTCCCTGGCCGTGGCCCCCAAGGTCGAAGCCGCCAAGATCCCCATGGTCTCCATGGCCGCTGCCGAAAAGATCGTGAGGCCCGTCAATCCCTGGGTGTTCAAGACGGCCCAGTCCGACCGACTGGCCGTGGCCCGCATCCTGTCCCACGCCAAGAAACAGGGCTACAAGAAGCTCGCCATCCTCACCGTGTCCGACGGCTACGGCCAGGCCGGCCGCGAAGTGCTCAAGGAAATGATCCCGGCAGGGGGTTTTGAATTGGCGGGCGACGAGGTCTACGGCCCCAAGGACACGGACATGACCGCCCAACTGACCAAGCTCAAGGGAACCGCCCCGGACGCCGTCATCTGCTGGGGCACCAACCCCGGGCCGGCGGTGGTGGCCAAAAACCGGGTCCAGCTCGGCATCACCACGCCGCTCTACATGAGCCACGGCGTGGCCAGCAAAAAGTTCATCGAGCTGGCCGGCGAGGCGGCCGAGGGGCTGCTCCTGCCCGCCGGCAAGCTCACCGTGGCCGCCCAGCTGCCCGAGAACGATCCCCAAAAAGCCCTGCTCATCGCCTATTCCAAGGCCTACGAGGACCGCATAAAGGCCCCGGCCTCGGCCTTTGGCGGCTACGGCTACGACGGGCTCATGCTGGTGGCCCAGGCCATCAATGCCGGCAAGGACGCCTCGCCGGCCGCCATCCGCGACAATCTGGAAAAAATCAACGGCTTTCCCGGCATCACCGGCGTGTTCAAGTTCTCGCCCGACGACCACAACGGCCTTGACGAGAGCGCCTTTGTCATGGTCACCATCAGCGCCGGCGATTTCAAGCTGTTGGCCGATTAGGCCGCGCCTCACGACCTTCCCCGGTTTCCTTCCCGCCCGGAATCGACTACAAGGCGGGACGCGAATCGACGAACCCACGTTTTCCGCGCGACGGGCTTCTCCCCTCGCGCGGGAACGTGCTTTAAGGAGCGTGCCATGCCTATCCAAGCGATTCTCTTGGCTCTTTGCGCCCTATTTCTGACCACCGGCCCGGCCGTCGCCGCCGACCCCATCCGCCTGGGCGCGGTGTTGTCCGTCACCGGTCCGGCTTCGTTTCTCGGCGAGCCCGAGAAGAACACCATCTTGATGGAAGTCGACAAGATTAACGCCGCCGGCGGGGTGCTCGGCCGGCCGGTGGAAGTCGTCATCCTCGACGACGAAACCGACGTGAACAAGGCCGTTTTGGCCGTCGACCGCCTGATCAAGAAGGAACACGTGGCCGCCATCCTCGGCCCCACCACCTCGGGCAACTCGCTGGCCGTCATGGGCAAGGCCGCCGCCGCCAAGATACCGCTTATTTCCTGCTCCGCCGCGGAAAAGATCACCAAGCCGGTCAATCCCTATATCTTCAAGGTCGCCCCCTCCGACCGCCTGGCCGTGGCCCGCATCCTGGCCCACGCCAAGGGCAAGGGGTATAAAAAGCTCGCCATCCTCACCGTGTCCGACGGCTTCGGCCAGGCCGGGCGCGAGGTGCTAAAAGAGCTGATCCCGGCCGACGGCTTCGAGCTGGTCGCCGACGAAGCGTTCGGTCCCAAGGACACGGACATGACCGCCCAGCTGACCAAGATCCAGGGCACCGCCCCGGACGCCGTCATCTGCTGGGGCACCAACCCGGGACCGGCCGTCGTGGCCAAAAACCGCGTCCAGCTCGGCATCACCACGCCGCTCTACATGAGCCACGGCGTGGCCAGCAAAAAGTTCATCGAGCTGGCCGGCGACGCCGCCGAGGGCCTGCTCCTGCCGGCCGGCAAGATCACCGTGGCCGAGAAGCTGCCCGACGCCGACAAGGAAAAAGCCCAACTCGTGGCCTATGCCAAGGCCTATGACGAGCGCTTCAAGGCCCCGGTCTCCACCTTCGGCGGCCACGGCTACGACTCGCTGCATCTGGCGGTCAAAGCCATCGTCGACGGCAAGTCCGATACGCCCGAAGCCATCCGCGACGCGCTGGAAAAAATCAAGGAATTCGCCGGCATCGGCGGCATCTTCACGTTTACCCCCGAGGACCACGCCGGTCTTGGTCCCGACGCCTTCATCATGCTCGGCATCGAGAAGGGCGACTGGGTCATTGTTGGTCAGTGATGTTTGCCGGCGCGCCCCAATACCTCGTTTCCGGACTCACCCAGGGGGCCGCCTATGGTCTGATCGGGCTTGGGTTCACCATGATCTTCAACACCACCGGCATCATCAACTTCGCCCAGGGCGAGTTCGTGATGCTCGGCGGCATGCTCTCGGTTTGCCTGCTGGGGGCGGGGCTGCCCCTGCCCCTGGCCATTGTGGCCGCCTGCCTGGCCACGGCCCTCATCGGCGGCCTCATGGAGCGCCTCACCATCCGGCGGCTCGCCGGCGCGCCGGCCGTTAACGCCGTCATCGTCACCATCGGCGTCTCCATCCTGCTTCGCGGCGGGGCCATGCTGGCCTTCGGCAAGGACACGCTCGCCCTGCCCGCCTTTTCCGGCGTAAAGCCCATCCTGGCCTTCGGCGCGGCCATCCAGCCCCAGAGCCTGTGGGTGCTGGCCGTGACGCTGGCCCTTTTGGCCGCGCTCAAGCTCTTCTTCTCGGCCGCCATCCAGGGCAAGGCCATGCTGGCCTGCTCCTGCCAGAAAAAGGCCGCCAGCCTGGTCGGCATTTCGGTGGCCCGCATGGCGCTTTTATCCTTCGCCATAAGCGGCCTCATTGGCGCGACCGCCGGGGCGATCCTCGCCCCCATCACCATGACCGCCTACGACGTGGGCATGATGCTCGGGCTCAAGGGCTTTGCCGCCTGCATCCTGGGGGGCCTGGGCAATCCCTTCGGCGCGGCCGCCGGCGGGCTCATCCTCGGCGTGCTGGAATCGTTTGGCGCGGGCTTCGTGTCTTCGGGCTACAAGGACGCCTTCGCCTTCATCGTCCTTTTGCTCCTGCTCTTCGTCAAACCCTCGGGGCTTTTCGGCAAGGCCGGGGTGGAACGCGTATGAAGCGCCCCGTCATCGGTCGAAACGCCGCCCAGGCGGCTCTTTTTTTCGTCCTGCTCCTGGCCGTGCCCTCTGCCCTGCCCAATGAATACTACTTGAGCATCTGCATCCTCGGCAGCCTCAATGCCGTCATCGCCGTGGGTCTGAACCTGCTCATGGGCTACGCCGGCCAGGTGTCGCTGGGCCACGCCGCCTTCTACGGCCTTGGGGCCTACGCCACGGCCATCTGCACCAGCCGCTTCGGCCTGCCCATCCCGGTCGGCATGGCCGCCGGCGTTTCCCTGGCCACGGTGGTGGCCTGGATCGTGGCCGCGCCCACGCTCAAGCTCAAGGGCAACTACCTGGCCATGGCCACCCTGGGCTTTGGCATCATCGTCTCCATCGTCTTCAACGAAGCCGTGGACCAGACCGGCGGCCCCTCAGGCTATGTCGGCATCCCGCGCCTGGCGCTTTTCGGCTACGTCTTCGCAACCGACCGCAGCTACTACACGCTCATGGCCGTGGTCCTGGCCCTGGTCGTGCTCCTGGCGCTCAATCTCATGAAATCGCGCACCGGCCGGGCGCTTAGGGCCCTGCACGTCAGCGAAAAGGCCGCCGCGAGCCTGGGCGTCGACATCGCCGGACACAAACGCTTCATCTTTGTCCTGTCCGCCGCCCTGGCCGGCCTCGCCGGCGTGCTCTACGCCCATTACCTGAGCTTTATCGCTCCGGCCTCCTTCGGTTTTTCCTTTTCGGTCCAGCTCGTGGTCATGGTCGTGCTCGGCGGCATGGCCAGCGTCTGGGGGTCGGTGGCCGGAGCCTTCTTTTTAACCGCCCTGCCCGAAGCCCTGCGCGAATTCGAGGACATCGACATCCTGGTCTACGGAGCCATATTGGTGCTCACCATCATGTTCCTGCCCGACGGACTGGCCGGGGGCATCAAGCGTCTGGTCCGCAAACTGCGCCGCGCCGAGGTGGACCATGCCGGCTAACGCTATGGCGGCCGCCCCGCTTCTCGATGTCTCGGGCGCAACCGTGCGTTTTGGCGGCATCCACGCCCTGACCGAGGCCGACTTCGCCATCGCGAAGGGCTCGGTCACGGCGCTTATCGGCCCCAACGGCGCGGGCAAGACCACCATGCTAAACGCCATCACCGGCATGGTCCCCCTGACCGCCGGCAGCATCCGCCTGGACGGGGCCGACATCGCGGGGCTCCCGCCCCAGAAACGGGCCGGCGCGGGCGTGGTGCGCACCTTCCAGAATCTCGAAGTCTTCACCTCCATGTCGGTGCTCGAAAACGTCATGACCGGCCGCCATGCGCTCACCCGCTATTCCATCGCGGCCAGCCTGCTGCGCACCCCCGGTTTTCGCCAAGCCGAACGCGCCTGCCGCGAGGCGGCCATGGACTGTCTGGAATTCGTTGGCCTGGCCGAAGAGGCCGACACGCCGGCCGGCGATCTGCCCTACGGCAAGCAACGCCTGCTGGAAATGGCCCGGGCCCTGGCCGCCGACCCCAAACTGCTGCTCCTCGACGAACCGGCCGCCGGCCTCAATTCCAAGGAAACAGCCCAGCTCGGCGATCTCATCCGGGCCGTGCGCGACCGCCGCCACGTCACCGTCGGGCTGGTCGAACACGATATGGAACTGGTCATGGCCGTCAGCGACCACATCACCGTGCTCAATTTCGGACACCCTCTCGCCGCCGGGACGCCCGAACAGATCCAGGCCAAC
>JBKICS010000056.1:0-9391 GCA_046567015.1 Acidobacteriota bacterium
GAGGTACCCGCCGTCGCGCCCTTTCCAGAAGATGGCCTGGGGCACGGAATTCATGATCTGCGTCAGCATGTAGTGGCTCTTGCGGACGGCCTCGGCGCTCGCCTCCCGTTCCCTGGCGATCTGGCGCGCCTCTTCCATGCGTTGCCGGTCGTCCTCCAGGCGGTGCAGGCGGCTTAAGCCCACCTTGGCCAAGGCCTCGGTCAGGGACACCAGGAAGGCCATGATGCTGGCGATGCGTTCCTGGTCAACGATGGGAACCTCCTGGACCGCCCGCAGGTAGTCCTCCTCATCGAAGCCGTACTCCCGGGCCTGGCGGCGGAAATAGTCGAGGTCCGGCGGCTCGTGGAACATCTGCCCGGTCATGACGTTGGCCAGATGGCGGCCTTCGATCCACAGGGGGACGGCGTAATCGGTCAGGCCGTGGGGGCAGCGGTAGCCGACGAAGGCCCCGTCGTGCAGATGATCGAGGATGTACTGGTCGCTTTTGCGGCACTGGGCCAGGGTGACCGGGTGGAGGCGATGAAAGTGGGTGCAGACGCGTTTCCAACCCGTGGCCGTGTACATGTGGCTGGCATTGTCGCAAACGCCCGAGGGGATGCCCGTCACCGTGTAGAAATTGTCCATGAGCGCCTGGAGCATGGGGAGGTCGATCAGCTGTTCGAAGGCGTATTGCATAGGCTGGTCCCACCTTGTCCGGCAGCTTCCGGGAAATTGCCGCTTCCAGGCCGGAATGATTCCGGTCGCTGGTCGCGCCCACGCGCGCGTTCCGAGCCCCGGGATGACCTCGACCAAGGAAAATACGGTTTTTATAACCGCCCTGCCCGGCTGGGGTCAATGCGGTTATCCCGAGCGATCAGGTCGGAAATGGGCCGCGACGCGCCGGCGGCGCCAACCCCAAACGCCGTCCGGGGGGCGCCGCCCGGACGCGCCGCCAAGACCTGCGGCCCGTCCGGTCGCCCTGGACCCGCCGTCGGCATGGCCCGGGAGGAGGCCGCCCCATGTCCGGGGTGTCGCCCGAGGACGTTTTGCGTTACGAGGGGGAGGCCGGCGCAAAGCGCCATCCCGGCAGCTTCCCGCGAAACGCCGTCCTGGCCGCCGGCTACGGCGGCGAACGTCGGCGCGAACGGCACCGGCCAGGCGGCCGGCCAGGCCAAGCCAGGGCGGCCAGCCCGCAAGGAACGACCCATGAAGCGTCTCATTGTCGGCATCTCCGGAGCAAGCGGCGTCATCTACGGCCTGCGGCTGCTCGAAGTCCTGCGGGACATCCCGGAGGTGGAGACCCACTGCGTCATAAGCGCCGGCGCGGCCGTGACCCTGGCCCTGGAAACCGACCGCAGCCTGGCAGAAGTGCGCGCCCTGGCCGACGTGGTCCACGAACCCGGCAACCTGGCCGCCGCCATTTCCTCCGGCTCCTTTCCCGTGTGCGGCATGGCGGTCATCCCCTGCTCCATGAAAAGCCTGGCCCAGATCGCCCTGTCGCTGGGCGAGAACCTGCTGGCCCGGGCCGCCGACGTGACGCTCAAGGAACGGCGCAAGCTGGTCGTCGTGCCGCGCGAGACGCCGCTGCACCTGGGGCATCTGCGCCACATGGTCGCCCTGGCCGAGATGGGGGCGGTCATCCTGCCGCCGGCCCCGTCGTTCTACCACGCCCCGGCGACCATCCTCGACGTGGTGGACCAGACCGTCGGCAAGGTGCTCGACCAGTTCGGGATCGAACATGCCCTGTTTCGCCGCTGGAGCGGGCATGGAGCCTGAGGCGGTCCTCGCGGCCGTCTCCCGGCTTCTGACCGAGACCACGGCCATGACCCTGGCCACCTGCCGCGACGGCCTGCCCTGGGCGGCCACGGTCTATTTCGCCCCGGACGGCTACGATCTGGTCTTCCTGTCCTCGCCGGGTTCCCGCCACGGCCGCGATCTGGCCGCCAACCCGGCCTGCGCCGCCGCCGTGTCGCCCGAGACCGCCTCCTGGCGCGACATCCGGGGGGTGCAGATCGAAGGCCGGGCCGCCGTGGTCAACGGCCCCCTTGCCACGGCCCGGGCCCTGGCCGCCTATTTCGCCAAGTTCCCCTTCGTCAAGGATCTGCTGGCCGATCCGGGCCAGGCCGCCAAACGCCTGGGCCAGGTCGCGGTCCATGTGCTGCGTCCGACGACCATCCGCCTGCTCGACAACAGCCGCGGCTTCGGCAGCCGGTTCCTCCTGCGCCTGGAAGACGGTCGGCCGGTCGGCCCGCCCGAGCCGGAAAAGGCTTCCTGAAGGTCTGCCGCGCCCGGCGCCCCGCCGCAGCGCCAGCATCGGCATGGACCATTGGCCCTCGCCTCCGCTCCCCGGACGCGCGGCCGCCCCGGCTGCGACAGGGGACAGACGATCAGACGCTCCCCCGTCCACGGCCGTGCGGCCGACCCCGGCCCGGCGGACCCTGATGCGGCACTTCCTCTTGCCGGACATCCTTAACAATTTTTCATAATGCACCATCCCGGGGCCAAGGACCGCCTTTGGCCCCCGAGCGCGCTTGCCCTCGGTGAACCGATTCTATACACGGGCTGCATGGCAGCAAACGGCGCAGGCGGCACGCCTGGAGGACTGGGGCGCTTTTTCCTGGGACTGGGCATGATGCTCGCCGGCGGCTATCTCTTTTTAAGCTCCATCCGGGTCTATCATGCCTTCGGCCTGGGCTCGTCGCTTTTCGGTTTCGGCCCGGTCCGCCTGACCACCGGCATGACCCTTGTGCCGCTGTGCTGCGGCCTCGCGATGATTTTCTTCAACGCTCGCACGGTCCTGGGCTGGCTGCTCTTTCTTGGCAGCCTGCTGGCCATCGGCGTCGGCGTCATCGCCTCCATCCATTTCTCCCTGGCCGGCATGTCGCTTTTCGACCTGCTCGTCATCCTGACCCTGCTATTCGGCGGGCTGGGGCTGTTCCTCAGCTCCCTGCGCGCCCAGGGGACCGATGCCTGAACGGCCGGCGCGGCAACACCGTCCCCGAAACCCCAACCCCATCCCGAGGCTTGGACATGTTTTTCGGCAAACGGGCAGCATCAGATCACCATCCAGACTATCCCGAGTTCCCCCTCGACCTGCGCATCGGGGCCATCCTGGCCGTGGATGCGGCCGAGCTCCTGCGCTTTGCAGGGCTCGACCATTCCTTCACGCCGCCCCAAGGCGAACTGCTGGTCGAGGCCCTGTCGCGCACGCCGCTGTTCGGCCTGTCCCTGGTCCGGGCCTATGCCCGGCAAGGCCGGGACGCATTCCTGTTCCAGTTCAACCTGGACGCGGCCGGTGCGCTCAACGACATCAGCCTGTTTCGCCTGCTGGAGGAGATTCGCCCGGCCACGGCCGAGGATTGGAGCCTGTGGCTCGATCCCGGGGGGCTCATCGGCGGCAATGACCTTAACGCCCCCAACGGCCAGCGCTACCTGCGGCAATGGGGGGACGGCGCCTATGCCGCCCCGGTGGCCATGGACGAAGCGATTTTCGCCGACCCCAAGGCCCCGCCGCGCCGCGTCGCCCACCAGATGCAGCTCTACGGCCGGGAGCTCGGCGAGGAACACGAGAACCTGCTTTTAAGCGCCGATACCGAACCCGACGCGGCCCTGGTGCGGGCCTGGGTCGGGTTGGACCTGACGTCCTACGGCGTCAAGATCTACTGAGGAGGCCCCGGGGATGCGTCATTTCGCCCGGCCTGTTCTGTTCCTGCTCCTGGCCCTGGCCCTGGTCCTTGGCGGCCAGCCGGCCCTGGCCAAGAGCAGCAAGTCGTCCTTTTCCAGCGGCGGCAAGACCTCGTCGTCGTCCTCATCCGGCAGCAAGAGTTCCGGCTGGAGCAATTCCACAACCTCCCAGTCCACGCCCCCCCCGGCCAAGTCCAGCGGCGGCAGCGCGACTTCAGGCTGGGGCAACAGTTCCGCCCAGACTCCGGACAAGCCCTCCGGCTCCGCCCCGGCCGCGCCGACGCCGGCCCAGGGCGGCGCGAGCAAGCCGGCCTCGGGCGGCTCTTGGAGCAACAGCGCCGGGACCAGCGCCGCCTCGGGCCCAGACAGCGCCAAGGGAAAATCCTCCTTCGCCGCCTCCGGCCAGGCAGCCGTCCAAAAGGAAGCGTCGGTCAAGGCCTACAACGACTACAAGGGGAAATTCGCCAAGCCGGACAACCCGGTGCGGGACAACGACACGGCGGCCGCCACCGGCCCGCGCCCCACGCGCACCTGGGACAACTACCAGGATTACCGCAGCTACCGGGACGACTACTACGCCGGACGGGGCTGGAGCGCGCCGGGCTACGCCTACCGCAGTTTTCCGTCGTTCGGCATCTGGGACGCCATGTTCCTGTGGTTCATGCTGCGCCAGGCCAGCGGCCCAAGCTTTCTGTACAACCATCAAAACGACCCGGGGGTGCAGGCCTTTCGCCAGGAAGCCGACAAGCTGGCCGCCTCCAACGCCGACCTGAAAAAACAGCTCGCCGAAGTCGACGCCAAGGTGGAGCAGATGCGCAAGGACGGCGCGCCAGTGGACCCCAAGCGCCTGGAGGGCGTCGATCCCTCGGTGGCCCTGGCAGCCGAGCAGGTCGTCAACGAAAACCCTGCCCGATCGTCCCGATTCGGTTCGTGGCTGTGGATTGCCGGCGCCGGGGCCGCTGTGGCGGTCCTGTTCCTGCTTTTGACCCGCCGCCGCGGCAACACCAGAAGTAGATAACCCAAGGAGCCAAGCATGCTGTCGTTTTTGAAGCAATACGTCGTGAAGAAAGCCGACGACGCCCAGGCCGGATTTTTGAAACTCATCGTCGCCTTCGACCCGGAGAGCGCTTCGGAAGCCGAGATCGGCGAACTCGACGAGGTATTGACCAAGCTCACCCGGCAGATGGTGGCGGCCAAGGCCGCCTGGGACAAAGAACAGCAGGAAGCCGAGGCCATAGACAAGGCCTACGGCCTGCGCGTCAGCGCCGCCGAACGCCTGCAGGCCCAGATGGAGGCCGCGCAGGGTGAGCAGAAGGCCGCCATCGAGGCCAGTCTGGGCCGGTTGGTGACGGAGTTGGAAAAGATGGCCCCGGACGTTGCGCGCGAGGAAGCCGAGGCCAAGGAGGCCAAGGCCTATTTCGACGAGCTCAACACGGCCGTCAAAACCGCCTCCGAACGCTTGAAAACCGCCCGCGCCCGCCTCAACGAGGCCAAGCGCCGCATGGACATGGCCCAAATCCGGGCCGAGCGGGCCAAGGAGCAGGAAGAGCGGGCCAAGGTGCTCTCGGGCATCAAGCAGCAGGCCGACAAGCTCGGCACCGCCTTCGAGGCCATGTCCGCCCGGGCCGAGGAGCTGGAACAACAAGCGCAGGTCCATCAGGAAAAGGTCAAACTCCTGACCCCGGCCAGGGAGGAGGAAGATCCGCTGATCGCCCAGGCCCTCAAGGACGCGGCCGGCACCCCGCCGCAACAATCCCTGAGCGACCGCCTGGCGGCCTTGAAGAAGTCCTAACCGGAACCGGACCGCCCGCCTCGGGAGGCCCGATTCCCTTGCAGCGTCCGTCAACGGGCGGCCATGGTACAGGCCACGGCCGCCCGTTGCGGTTGCGCCGCCCGGTTCGATGCGGCCCTGGCGAGCGGCCGCAGGCGCGGCGCAATCCAGGGCCTGCGCGCGAACGGGGAAAGGCCGCGTGGAGCCGGCCCGGCCGCAACAAGCGCAGCCGGGCTTTCCGGCAAGCTGGGATAACGCGAGGGAAGAAAGGGAGGGTTGCCGGGAGATCAGGCCGGACGGCGGTCGGGCCACCTTCCGCCGCGATGCGGCGCAACCGGCGACGGCGCCCGACGGCGCGAGAAGCAGGCGATCAGGCCGGCCGCCGCAGCGGCCGGACCGTTACTTGCCGATGCGGAACTCGAAGTTTTCGTTCTCGATCTTTCCGGCCCCGGAACCGGACAGGCCGGCGGTGACGAACTGGAAATAGCCCTTGCGGCCGTCCTTGCACATGACCGTGCCGCGGCCTTCCTTATGGCTCACGTAGCCGAAATTGCCCTGGCAGGTCACACCCTTGCTAGTCAGCAAGTCGATGTTGCCGTCACCGCTGAATGGCGACACCACGGCCGTGCCGGCAAAGGTTTCGGAGCTGTCCTTCACCTCGCCCGTGACCGGCAGGCTGAGCGCCTGGGCCGGAGCGGCAAAAGCAGAAACAGCCAGCCATCCGGCCGCGAACACACAAAAACATTTCACCATGGTACGCATGAAGGCCCATCCGGTTCAAGGGTATCGTCCGTGTTTACTCCGCCCTGACAGCACGTCCTGACAAGGGTACGCCAAGTTCGTAAGGTAAGACTATTCCCCCGCGCTGGCAACCCTTGGCGTCGGCTCCCCGACGATAAAAATGGCTATGCAGGATGCAGGCCAGCGACGCCTGCCCCAAGGTCGCGCCAAGGCGGCCGGCGGTAACAGTCCCCAGCCGACTTCGGCCACCTCCCGCCTGGAGCGGTCCCCGGGCGCGCGCGCCGCGAAAGACAAGCCGGACCGGATCAAGGCCAATGTCGTAGCCGGAGGACTGCGGTCAGGGAACGGGGAAACGGGCCGTGAACAGGCAGCCGCCGCCAGGGCGCAAGGCGAAGTCGATGTCGCCGCCAAGGCCCCGGGCCACGCCCCGGGCCGCCGCCAGGCCCAGGCCGCTGTGGGCCTTGGACTCGCGGGTGGAAAAAAACGGTTCGAAGATGCGCGGGGCCACGGCCTCGGCGATGCCCGGGCCGTCGTCGGCCACGGACAGGAGGAACTCCCCGGCCTTAACCCGGGCCGCGATCTCCACGAAGCCGCCCCGTTCCGTAACGGCGTCCAGGGCGTTGTCCACCAGCACCGAGCAGACCAGCTCGAAGGCTCCGGGCGGGAAGCGCACTTCCAGGTCGGGCGGCACGGCGTTGACGCAGGAGACGCCGAGATCCCGGATGCGCCCGGCCCGGTCGGCCAACACGGCCGCCGCCGCCTCGTGGGGGCAAAGGGTGGCGGGACGGGGATCGAACCGGCCGCCGCACTTGAGGAGATCGAGCATGACCGCCTTGATGCGGATGCCCTGGGCCGCGATCTGCCGGGCGGACTGGCGGATCTCGGCCGTGGTCTCGCCGGCGGACTCCGGCAGGTCGTCGCACAAATCCTCGATCCAGCCGGCCATGGTGGTCATGACCGTCACCGGATTGTTGATCTCGTGGGCCGCGCCTTCGGCCACCCGGCCAAGGGCGGCCAGGCGTTCGACCTCGATCAGGCGCGCGGACTCGGCCCGGCGCAGCTTGCGGCCGTAGGCCCGGTTCAGCGCCGCCACCAGCTCGTCGAACTCCAGGCTTTTTGACAGGTAGTCGGCGGCGCCGAGCTTCATGCCGGCCACCGCCGTCTCCACCCCTGCCTGCCCGGTCAACATGAGGGCTTCGCCGGCAAAACCGGCGCGCTTGAGTTCCGCCAGCACCTCCACCCCGGACTTGCCCGGCAAATTGACGTCGAGCAGCACCAGATCCGGTGGGGACGAAGCCGCCGCACGCAACGCCTCGTCCCCGTCGGCCGCAACCGTCACCGCGAAGTCGCGGCCGGAAAGCCGCTGCGCCAAGAGCGCCGCATAAAGTGGCTCGTCGTCGACGAGCAGGACGGATATCGGCATGCGCCGTCTCCCTGGGCGTCCCCGCAACACCGGCCGGGGGGCCCGGCGGTTGCGCCGCCGCGCCAAACCTGGCGAGCCGGCGTCCGCTGCGTCCAAAAGCCTTGCCTCGCCGCCCTATTTGTCCTCGTTGAGGATGTCCTGGGCTTCGTCGAAGGCCCCGGCCTGGGCGAAGGTGGCGGCCACCATGGCGTCTTCGAGCTTCTCGCGGTAGGCCTTTTTCACGGTGCCGAGCAGTTCGTCGATCTCCACCGGCTTTTTGTGGTAGTGGAAGGCACCGAGCTTCTTGGCTTCCTCTTCGATGACCTCGTTGCCGTGGCCGGTCAGGATGACGATGCGCACCTCGGGGTTGGTCTGGCGGACCTTGCGCAACACTTCCATGCCGTCAATGCCGGGCATTCGCAAGTCGAGCACCACGACGTCGGGCACTTCGGATTTGACGGCCTCCAGGGCTTCCTCGCCGGAATAGACGACCTTGGACGGCACGTCGCGCATTTTCAGGCGCTCGGCCAGGGTGTTGACGAAGTTTTCCTCATCATCAACCAGCAACAGCTTGATCTTTTTCATGGTCATGGCAGTCTCCTTATGAGGCTTGGCCCGCGCCTTGCGGACACGAAGCCGGTGTTGACGTGGGCGTATCCTGAAAAACGAGGGTCAGGGGCGCATCCGGCGCGCCGGGAAGCAGCGCCGCTCCGGCGGCGGCGCAGGCGATGCCCTGGCAGGCGGCCCGGGCCTCGGCCGGAAAGCGGCCGTCGGCCTGCCCCAGGGTCAGGCGCAGGCTGCCGGCGTCGGCCTGGCAGGAAAGCCGCAACTCCGCGCCCATGGGCACATGGGGCAGGCAGGCCAGCAGCGTGTCCAGCAGCGGCGCGAGGTAGTCGGCCTGGCGCAGGGCGGGCCAGGGCCCGTCGCCGGCGCAGGCGGCCGTGTCCAGGGTGACCGTGAGCTTGCGGCGCTTGAGCAGCCGCTCGCACAAAAGCAGCATGGCGGCGATGGCCTCGGGCGGCGAGGCGGGACGGCCGTCCCGCTCCAGGCTGTGGGCGGCCAGGGCCAGGGCCTCGGTCAGGCCCACGGCCCGGGAAAGCTGGCCACGCAGCATCTTGAGCAACTCCTGGAACCGTTCCTTGTGCTCGAAGCCGCCCTTAAACCCCAGGGTCTTAAGGCGCGTGCGGGAATCGGCGGCCAGGCAGTCCTCCATGAGGCCGAAGGCCTGGGTGAAGGTGGCGTAGACGTTCATGAGGTCGTGGCAGGCCGCGGCCGTCACCGTGCCCAGGAACCGTCCGTCGCCGTCCGTGGCCGATGGGTCGATCATTGGGCCTTCCCTCCGATAGCGGCGGCCTCGGCGATCTTGGCCAGCAGGGCGTCGAGCTCCAGGGGTTTGAGCAGATAGTCGAACGCCCCGAGCTTCATGCCTTCCATGCCGTCGCGGGTGCCGGCCTGTCCGGTGAGCAAAATGACCTGGATCTCCGGATTGGTGGCTTTGAGGTGACGCAGGATGTCCAGGCCCTTAAGCCCCGGCATCATGACGTCCATGACCACCACGTCGGGTTTTTCGACGGCGATTTCCTTGAGCGCCTCCTCCCCGGAATAAACGCAGCGCACCTTGAGCCCCCGCAGCGCCATGCGCTCGGCCAGGGTGGCGGTGAATTCCTTCTCGTCGTCCACAAGCAAAATATTGACGTCGTTCATGCGCATGGCAGCTACGCCTCGTGTTTCGGATGTTTGGGGAAGCACAGGGTAAAGACCGTACCCTTGTCCACTTCGCTTTCCACGCTGATCTCGCCACCCAGCCGTTTGAC
>JBKICS010000057.1:0-11229 GCA_046567015.1 Acidobacteriota bacterium
TCGAGCGGGGGCAGGTCCAGGCCGAAGCGCTCCTTAATGGTCTGGCGGTGGCGGTCGTTGAAGGCGGCCAGCAAGTCCAGGATGTAGCGCTGCCGGCGCAGGGACAGCTCGAAGCCTTCCCGCATGAACTCGCGGACCCCGGGCTTTTTGAGAAACTCGGTGAAATCCTCGGGACGGGCAAAGCCGCGCGGCATCCAGACGATCTTGACGTAGTTCTCTTCGTAGCGGGCCAGGCATTCGATGCCGATGTCCACCTCCATGCCCATGATGGCGGCCGCTTCCAGGAGTTCGGCGGCGGTCTCCGGGCGCACGAAGTGGTAGTGGATGACGGTGAGGCGGCGGATGCCCTTGATCCAGGCGTCCATGATGAGATGGGTGGGCGATTTGCGGCCCTTGGTGTTGGCGTCGTGGACGTGGTCGTCAAAGGCGATCTGGTTCCACTCCTCGGGCATTTCCAGGAGATGGTACTCGGCCAGCAGCCGGCGCACCACCCGGGGACGGCCGGAGACGACGCTGCGGAAATCGTGGGCCAGCTCCAGCTGCAGGCGCGGGGTGTCCCGGGCGCGCACGAGCTGTTTCATGATCTGCAGGAGCACCCGGGCGGTGTTTTTTTCCAACCCCGATTCGGCCGCGGCCATGACCTCGTCGCGAAGCGAGCGCAGGGCGGTCAGCCGGTCGCCGGACATGCCGGCCTCCAGCGACCCCAGCAGGTGGATGACGGCGTAGGCGATGCGCAGCCCCTTGGGCGCGGCCATTTCCTTGATGCCGTGGGGGTGGAGGTAGGGGGCGAGCAGCCGCTTGAAGCCCGAGGAGCGCTGGCGGGCCAGGACGTCGTTGACGATGCGCAGCAGATCGTAGTCGCCGGCGTCGAAACACAGGCGCGACAAAAAAGAGCGCGGCACGCCGTCCAGGGCGTGTTCGCCGGCGTTGGCGTCGGGCAGCGGCGGGATGGCCGGTTCGGGCATCGGTGTTTGCAGCATAACCTTGTCTTATTTTTCACAATATCTGTATCTATCCCGCCTAATCCCGTCAAGAACTTCCCGGAAAAAGACAAGACGGTCGGAGGCGGGAGGGGCGCCAGGAACGTTTGAAAGGTTTGCTTTGACAGCCGTGTTTGGTAATACCCTTGGCAGGGGCGGGAATTTGGTCCGCCAGAAGTGCAGGGAGGCGAGATGACGAAGCGTAAGGTGCCCGCAGCGGCTTGGGAAGTGGTACGCGACGCCGCCGGGCGCATCCGGGAACTGGAGGCCGCGGCCGCGCGGCAGCTCCACGAGGCCGGCGACCCGGCCGGCCACCGCAAGCTTATGACTGAAAAATGTCTGGTGCTCGAATCCCTGCCCGAAGCGGCCGAAGAGGCCCTGGCCGGCAGCGAGGCCGAGGGGGCGGCGGCGTTTGTGGCCGGGCTCGAGGATTTCGCCCGCCGGGCCGGCCTGGCCCTGCAGCTGGAAAGCATCTTTTTCATGGGGGCGCTGCTCTACCCGGACGATTATCAGGACGGCGACCCCAACGACCTGGAGCGGTTCCTTGAGCGCTTCATCGCAGCCTGACGCCATGCAGGTCTTTTCACCCATCGTTATAAACGGCATGCGGGTGAAAAACCGCTTCGTGCGTTCGGCCACGGGCGAGGGGCTGGCCAATCCCGACGGCTCGGCCTCCGAGCGTCTGGAAGCCTGCCTCAAGACCCTGGCCACGGGCGAGGTGGGGCTGGTCGTCTCCAGCCACGCCTACGTGGAAAAGCGCGGCCAGGCCAGGGCCGGCCAGCTCGGCGTACATCACCCGGGCATGGAAGCGGGCATCGCCCGTCTGGCCCGGGCCGTGCACGCCTATGGTGGGCGGTTCGTGGTCCAGCTGGCCCATGCCGGTTTCCGGGCCGACACGGCCGTGACCGGAGAGCCGGCGGTGGGACCGTCGGCGTCGGACGATCCGGCCGCGCCGCCCTGCCAGGCCATGTTGGCCGAGGATCTGGCCCGCCTGGAAGCGGCCTTCGGAACGGCGGCGGCCCTGTGTCGCGACGCCGGAGCCGACGGCGTCCAGATCCATGCCGCCCACGGCTACTGCCTGAGCCAGTTCCTCTCGCCCCACACCAACCAGCGTATCGGAGCCTACGGCGGCTCGCTGGCCAACCGGGCCCGGCTGCTCCTGGAGGTGCTGGGGGCCATCCGGGGCCGCATCGGCCGGGAATTTCCGGTACTGGCCAAGATCAACAGCGACGATTTCTTCGACGGTGGCCTTTCTGCGGCCGAGAGCGTGCAAGTCATTGCCTGGCTGGAAGCGGCGGGACTGGACGGGGTGGAGATTTCCGGCGGCGTGTTCGAATCGGGCAAGATGAATTTTTCCCGGCCCGGGCGCATCGCCATCCCGGACGGCGAAGCCTGGTATCGGGACACGGCCCGGGCGGTCAAGGCGGCGGGCGTCAAAATGCCCGTCATCCTGGTCGGCGGCATTCGCAGCCTGCAGACGGCCGAGGCCATCGTCGGCTCCGGCGACGCCGCAATGGTGGCCATGTCGCGGCCGTTTATCCGCGAACCCCGGCTGATCGCCCGCTGGCTCTCCGGCGACACGGCCCCGGCGACCTGCGTCAATGACAATCTGTGCTTCGGACCGGCCCGCACCGGCCAGGGCGTCTACTGCGTCAGCGAAGCCCGGCAGGCCGAACGGGAGCCGTCGGCATAAGACATGGCAGGGACGGGAAGAAGGAAGAAAAGGCGGAAGATGCCTCCGGCGGCCGGGGGGATGATCCCCCCGGACCCCTGCAATTGGAGAAGGTTGTTCATGGGTTCTCGGCGGGGGCGGCAATCCGGTCGGATGTGGGGGGGGGCGTCGGCGAGGTGCTTGACGGGAGCCGCCATTGCTCCGACGGTCGGGAGCTGGAACACCCTCCCGGCCCTTCCCTGAAGGGGCTGCTTCGCATTCACTGAACGCGTAATTCCCTTAAATTTTTTGGGATTCCAAAGGGCGAAGCCCTTTGGCCGCCGGAGGCTTTCCCCCTCCCGTATTTCTCCGCCTGCCCCTTTTCCTCACCAGCCCCTTATTCCAGCTTGTTCTGGATAAAGGCGATGGTCTTTTCCGGCAGGGCTTTCTGGCCGCCGTCGCGGCCGATGTCCGAGAGATCCTCGGTGATGGTGAGCATGAGGCTGGTAAAGCGCGTCTGCTTTTGCAGGCGCTCCCTGGCGTCGGGATTGTGCCAGGCCTCCTTGAGCAGCTCGGCGGCGTGGTGGTGGATCATCAGCGCCAAGGGCTTGGGCATGGTGCCGTAGTATTCGAGCATGCTGGCCTTCATGTCGTCGATGCTGGCCAAAAATTCGCTGAAATGCTCGGTTTGCCGCTCTTCCTCCAGCCGCGTCCGCTTGCACTCCTCCTTGAACCGGATCTCCATCAGCTCCAGGCGCTGCTTGAGCTCCGCCTCGGCCACCTGCTTCTCTTCCTTGAGCTTATCCAGTTCGGACTGATGCGCCTTTTGCCAGTCAGCGGACTCGCTTTTGACGGTGTTGATCAGTCTGGTGACGAATTTTCCGATATTTTCCGGCAGGGGCATGCTTACCTCGTGTGCTCGAAAAAGGATTCCACGGCCGGGGAAACCTGTTTTTCGGCGTTGGCGGCAAAGAGCGCATGTAACGCGTAAAGGCGGTCGAAGTCTACGGTGGTCACCGCCCGTTCGATAAAGGCCGAGGTGCGCTGATGCTGGTAGGGGGTGAGGTTGCGTTCGTGTTCCTTGAGCTGCCCGCGCACCAGCTTGGCCAGTTCCCGGATATTGCGGCGCTGCACGGCCAGCAGCATCCGCTTGCGCTTGCCCAGGCCCTTTTCGGCGATGGCGCTGCGGATGCGTTGGTGCTTTTGCTGGCGGCGCTCGATGCGGGAGTGGCGACGGTACAGGTAGTAGGCCAGTCCCAGGGCGCAGAGCACCGCCGGGGCGTAGAGGGCGAGCACGGAGAAGGAAACATAGATAAGCGATATTTCAGAGAAGCTGTGCGGCATAACAGGCTTGCTGCGCGATGCGGCCGGACGGCGGCCAAGTCGGGGGTCGCGGTTTGCCTGGCGGCTGCGGCCGGACCGGAGCAGCTGGGCTGCGCGAGGCGTACGGAGGCGGCCGGTACAGGCATAAAGACCGTGAGCTAGTCCAAAGCCGGGGGTTCGTCAAGTGCTGGTGTAGAGGTCTAAGCGTATGAATTAATTTTAATTTTTTGGAAACCAGAGTGTTTTTCCGGTTTTCCACAGCCTTGCGCCAGGGGCGGTCCCGGATCGCGATTGGTTTTGGCCGGCTTGTCGTCGGGGCCAAAGGGCCGTCTCTCCGTTTGGCCGCCGGAGCATCGGTGGTTCCCGTCAAGCGCAAGCTCCTGCCTGTCCCGGTCCACAGCCAGCCAGATTGCCAGCCAGCGCCGGGAACCCATTAACCTACTTCTCCCGTTGCCGGGGTCCGGGGGATCATCCCCCCGGCCGCCGGAGGCGCTCCCCGGTTCCGTCGCCGCGCTAGAACTTGCGCAACTCGAAAAGCTTCTTGGTCTGGGTCGAGACGATGTGGAAGTACTTGTCCTGGGGAATGAAGATGTAGGGCACGTCTTCGGCCCGGCGGAACAGGAAGTCCGAGAGAATCATGCGATTGACCGCCTGGTGGCCGATGATCATGATGTATTCGGAGTTGCCGCTTAAGTACAAGGCCTTCTTGACGCCCCGGTAGACCCGGCCGGCCATGGTGGCGTAACCCTCGCCGCCGGGATAGACGAAGTTGTATTTGTTGCGGGCGCGCGCCGCGAAGAGTTCCGGCCGGGCCTGCTCCATCTCGGTGTAGCTCAGGCCATCGCACTCGCCCACGTCGATCTCGTCGAACTCCTTGAAGGCATGGTGGATGGCCGTTCCCTTGCGGGTTTCGAGCAGCGGCTCGGCCATTTCCCGGGTGCGCGTGAGCGTGCTGGTGAAGACGTAGGGCAGCGGCGTGCCGATGAAGTGGCGCGAGAGCGCCCAGGCCATCTTGCGGCCCTTTTCCGTCAGGCTCGAATCGCCGCCGACGCGGTTTTCCAGGTTGTATTCGCTCTCGGCGTGGCGCACGAGAAAGAGGTTTTTGATCCAGTCCGACATGAGCAGGTCGCGGATGCGGCCGTAGTAGGGCAGGCCGGCATGGATGCGCTCGGCTATGATGCGGTTGTTGAGCGTATCCAGGCGCACCACGTTTTCCACTTCATCGGCCGGGGCGTAGATGTGGCGGTAGTAGCCGATGCGCTTGAGGAAACTCCGGGTGGCCTCGGCCGCGTCCAGGTGGGCGAATTCCGGCAACCGGGTCTTGCGGGCCACCGACAGGGCCAGCAGCTCGGGGTCGTCGTTTATGCACTCGACAAACAGGATGGGGTGGTTGCTTAAGCTTTGCCGCAACGTCTCCCGCCGTTTGCGGGAGACGTTGGTGGCGTCGAGGATGGCGATGTGGCCTTCGGCCGAGAGAAAGGCCTTGGCCTCGGCAATGCTGACGGCGGCGATACGCTCGCGCAGGCCGGCGGAGGCGGCGTTGTCCGGGTCGTAGAAGCCGGCCTCGGAAGTGTTGCCGGGAACCATGCGGCGGCGCACGTCGCCGTTGTTGAAAATGCCGACCTTGATGTCGTCTTTTTCCAGGTTTTCCTTGAGCTTGGCCGCAACCGTCGACTTGCCCATGGCCGGCAGCCCCACCATGGCGATGTAGAGCTTGGCCGGCCGCGCCATTACAGCAACCCGACTTCCCAGTTGAAATGGCTGGTGCGTTCGCGCCGCACGATCTCCTTGGGCAGAGGCTCGCGCAGGTCGGCGAAGACCACGTAGCCGGCCCGGGTGAGGGCGTCGCGGTACTTGTACAGATCAACCTCCCAGTTGGCGTAGAGCCAGTAGGTGCGGTCGTACTTGACGGCCCACAGCGCCTCTTCCTTGGGGCTGACCACCGGCAGGCAGGTCTTGACCTCGCCCGAGAGCACCCGGGAAAGCCCGAGCGGCCAGGCGCCCTTGGCCACGATGCCAAGCGGCAGGGGTGAGACCCGGGGCAGGTTGACCAGGTCGTCGCCGGCCAGTTCCGGCGAGACAAAGGCCCCGTAGAACCCGGTCCGGGCCAGTTCGCCCAGGGCCAGCGGATTGGCGATGTTGCAAAAGGGGCCGGCCCAGAAATCCACGCCCTTGACGTCCTTGGGGAAAAGCCCGGTCTGCCAGGGAGCGCCAAGAACGAAGCGTTTGCCGCCGCGCGCCACGATGGCGGCGATGAGGCTCACGAATTCGCTCTCTTCGTCGGGCCAGATGACCGGCGGCAGCCACCACCAGACCGTGGCCGCCCGGCCAAGCGGCAGGTTGTGGGCGCGGTTGGTGGAAACCCAGACGCCAAAGGGGCCTTTTTCCTTGCGCACGTCCGGATGCCGCCACACGGAAAGGGACAAGGGCTCGATGCGGGCCGGCTTGGCCGGCTTGGGGAGCTTCGCCACGAATTCCGAAGGCTTGGCTTCCCGAGGCGGAATCTTTTCCATGGCCGCTTCCAGGGGGGCGATCTTGGCCATGAGCGCCGGGTCGCGGCGGTCGATGAGAAAGACCGGGATGCCGGATTCGGGCCGATTTTCCGAGGTGTCGAAGGTCAGGGTCAGGCGGCCGCCCTTGGGCACGGTGCGGGTCACCTTGACGATGCGGTGTCCCGGCTCGTCCTCGTGCCCGACGCGCAGCAAGTCGCCGGCCATGAGCGCCACCCGGGCGGACAGGTTCCACTGGCCGAACTTGACGCCCCGGGAGAGCTTGCCGGCCGGCATACCCGAGCCGGTGCGCTCCTTGGTGTCGATGGGATTTTTCGGGCGCTGGGGCAGGAAATTGTAATTGGTGCCGGGGCGGCCCAGCGCCTGTTCCAGGAAGCTGGCGGCCATCTTCTTGGCCGAGGGATCGTCGGCGGCGTCACGTAAAAGCTTGTAGGCGGCCACGGTGTGGTAGACGTAGTGGGGGCCTTTCTTGCGGCCTTCGATCTTCCAGGCCGTGATCTCCGGGATGGTGAGCAGGGCCTTGGTCAGGACGTCGAGGCTTAAGTCCTGGCAGGAGAAATACCGGCCCTTCTGGCCCCGGTGGTCGTAGATGCGCCGGCAGGGCTGGACGCAGCGGCCGCGCAGGCCGGATTTGCCGCCGAGGTAGCTGCTCCAGTAGCAGCGGCCCGAGACGTTGTAGCAAAGGGCCCCGTGAACAAAGGCCTCCAGCGAAAGGCCCGCCGGCGCGGCCTCGGCCATTTCGCGCATCTCGTCCACGGACAGCTCGCGCGGCAGCACCACCCGGCAGACGGAATACTGCGGCAAGGGGGCCAAGCCCGTGGGGCTGCTGACGTTGGCCAGGGTGGAGAGGTGCAGTTCGCCCTTGTAGCCGGCCTGCCGGGCCACGGCGGCCACGCCCAGATCCTGGACAATCAGCGCGTCCGGGCCGACGTCGGCGGTCAGGCGATGGATCAGCCGACCGGCCTTGTCGGCCTCGTCGGGCTTGAGCAGGGTGTTGATGGCGACATAGGTGCGCACATTGCGGGCTCGGGCCACCTCGGCCAGGGCGGCCAACTCCGAGGTGGAGAAGTTGCGGGCCAGCATGCGGGCGGAAAAGTGTTTGAGGCCGCAGTACACGGCATCGGCGCCGGCGGCCACGGCCGCCATAAAGGAATAGGGATCGCCCGCTGGGGCAAGGATTTCAGGCTTTTTCGCCTCGGTCATGGGGATCTCGCGGTGAAGGGATTTGCGGCAGGGAACGCCGTGAGGCGAGGACTATAGATCAATTGCGGCCGGGAGGGAACTGTTATTTTCGCCATGCCCTCCGTCCAGCCTGCCGGCCCCCGGCAACAGCTTGCCGACCGCCCGGTCCGGGGCGATCGGCCGCGGCCCTTGGCATGTCGAACTCGTTACCATATTGCAACACTTGGGTTTTGATGCCATGGTTTTCCGATACGTCATTTTTGGAGGGCGGGCCGTGAAGCTGGTCACCGAACAGATGGAGCAGTTTTTGTCGGGCGGGGCCTGGATCCGCAAGATCTTCGAACAAGGGCTCGAACTCAAAAAACAGTTCGGCGAAGAGGCCGTGTGCGATTTTTCGCTGGGCAACCCCGATCTGCCGCCGCCGGCCGTGGTGGGCGAGTGCCTGGCCGATCTGGCGTCCCAGGCCGACAGGCCCTTTGCCTTCGGCTACATGCCAAACCCCGGCTATCCGGCCGTGCGCGCCGCCCTGGCCGAACACCTGTCCCGGGAGCAGGGCGTGCCCATCGCCGCCGGGGACTTGCTGCTCACCTGCGGCGCGGCCGGCGGCATCAACGTCTTTTTCCGCGCCGTGCTCACGCCCGGCGACGAGGTCATCTGCCCGATCCCGTATTTCGTGGAATACGGCTTTTATGCCGGCAACTCCGGCGGGGTACTCAAACCCGTGCCGACCAGGCCGGATTTCGACCTGGACATCGCGGCCCTGGAAGCGGCCATCACCCCGCGCACCCGGGTGGTGCTCATCAATTCGCCCAATAACCCCACCGGCCAGGTTTACAGCCGGCAGACCCTGACCGAACTGGCGGCCATGCTGACCCGGGCCTCGGCTGGCCGCGAGCGCCCCATCTACCTTCTGGCCGACGAGCCCTACCGCTTCCTGGCTTATGACGGCGTGGAAGTGCCGTCCGTGCTGCCGCTCTATCCGTACTCTCTGGTGATTGGCTCGTTTTCCAAGAACCTGTCCCTGCCCGGCGAGCGCATCGGCTATGTCGTGGTTTCGCCGCTCATGGAAGGGCGCGAGCGGCTGGTGGCCGGCATGGTCTTCGCCAACCGCATCCTGGGCTTCGTCAACGCCCCGGCCGTGGGCCAGGCCTTGCTGTTGCGGGCCCTTGGCCAGGAGGTGGACCGCACGGTCTACGAACGCCGCCGGGAGGCCATGGCCGAGGTGCTGACCCGGGCCGGCTACGAGTTCGTCATGCCGCGCGGGGCCTTCTACTTTTTCCCCAAATCCCCGGACGCCGACGAACTGACCTTCCTGGACCGCCTGACCGCCGAGCGGGTGCTGGCCGTGCCGGGCCGGGGATTCGGCCTGCCCGGCTACTTCCGGCTGGCCTTTTGCGTGGACGAGACGGTCATCAGGCGTTCCGAGGCCGGTTTCGCCAAGGCGCTACGCGGCTGAGGCGGCGTTTCGCCGATGCGGGGACAGAAAGGGCCTCGGGGACGATCCCGAGGCCCTTTGCGCTGGCTTGGGTCAAGGCGTCGCGGGACGCGGGGCTTCTGGCGGCGTCCGTTTCCGGCGGGGCGGGGCCGGGAGCGATGCTGGCGGCGGTGGCGCAAATAACCGTTGACAGGCTCGGCAGGCCGGCATACTGCCCCTGCATCTTTAACCGCCGGCTAAGTCTTTGTACCCAGTCTCCGAGGATCTTCGCGTTTGCAAGCTCCCGACGACCTGAAGAGTTAGCCTTAAAAGTCCGGAGCTTACAGCAAATGTCCAAGAAACTTTATGTCGGCAACCTGCCCTTTTCCACCAACGAGGACGAAGTCCGCGACCTGTTCGCCGCCTACGGCAACGTCACCTCGGTCAAGCTCATCGAGGATCGCGAAACCGGCCGCCTGCGCGGCTTCGGCTTTGTGGAAATGGCCGACGGCGGCGCCGACGCCGCCATGGAAGCGCTCAATGGCAAGGCTTTTGGCGGCCGCGACCTGCGCGTCAACGAAGCCCAGGAGCGTCAGCCCCGGGCCGGCGGCTACGGCGGCGACCGTTCCCGCAACAGCTGGTAGTCCCCTAACGACCCAGCCCCGCACGACGTTATGGCCCCGTCCGACCGCTGGACGGGGCTTTTTTATCCGCCGATCCGGCCGAGCAGCCACGGCGGCCTCTTGACGTCTGGACTCCGGACGGTTATCAAGTCAAACTTTGCCCTTTACCGAGGTGCGCCAGGATCATGTTCGACAGCCTTACAGACAGACTCGAAGACGTCTTTCGCAAGATCAGGGGGCAGGCCCGCCTGACCGAGGAAAACGTCCAGACCGCCCTGCGTGAAGTGCGTCTGGCCTTGCTTGAGGCCGACGTCAACTTCAAGGTCGTCAAGGACTTCGTCGAACGCGTGCGCGAGCGCGCCGTCGGCCAAGACGTGCTCAAAAGCCTCAATCCCGGGCAGCAGGTGGTGAAAATCGTCCACGAGGAGCTCATTGAGATCCTCGGCGGCCAGGCCACCGACCTCGACTTGACCGGCAACCCCACCGTCATCATGGTCGTGGGCTTGCAGGGCTCGGGCAAAACCACCACCTGCGCCAAGCTGGCGCTTAAGCTGCGCCGCGAGCTCAAGCGCAAGCCCTATCTGGTCCCGGCCGACGTCTACCGCCCGGCCGCCATTGACCAGCTCCACAAGCTCGCCGCCCAGCTCGACCTTGAGGCCTATCCGTCCACCCCGGACCAAAATCCCGTGGACATCTGCAACGCCGCCCTGGCCGAAGCCAAGCGCACCGGCCACGACGTGGTGCTGCTCGACACCGCCGGCCGGCTGCATATCGATGAAGTCCTCATGGACGAACTGGCGGCCATCAAGGCGAACTGCCAGCCCAATGAAATTTTGTTCGTGGCCGACGCCATGACCGGCCAGGACGCCGTCAACGTGGCCGCGTCCTTTAACGAACGCCTGGACATCACCGGCGTCGTGCTGACCAAGATGGACGGCGACGCCCGGGGCGGCGCGGCTCTGTCCGTGCGCCAGGTCACGGGCAAGCCCATCAAGCTCGTGGGCACGGGCGAGAAGGTCTCGGACCTGGAGCTTTTTTACCCCGACCGGGCGGCCTCGCGCATCCTCGGCATGGGCGACATCCTGACGCTCATCGAGAAGGCCCAGACCGACGTCAACGTCGAGGAAGCGGCGGAGATGGAGCGCAAGCTGCGAAAGGCCCAGTTCACCCTGGAAGACTTTCGCACCCAGATGCGCCGCATAAAAAAGCTCGGCTCCCTGGAGGGGCTCCTAAAGCTCGTCCCGGGCATGTCCCAGGTCAGAAAGCAGCTGGGCGAAGTCCAGATGCCGGAGAAGGAAATGGCCCGGGTCGAGGCCATCATCAACTCCATGACCAAGGCCGAGCGGGAAACGCCCAAGCTGATCAACACCAGCCGGCGGGAGCGCATCGCCAAGGGCTCGGGCACGACGGTCCTTGAGGTCAGCCAGCTGCTGAAAAATTTCACGCAGATGCAAAAGATGATGCAGCGCATGATGGGCGGCAAGGGCATGCCGGCCATGCCCAAGATGCCCCCCGGCATGAAAATGCCCGGCATGCCTCCCGGAAT
>JBKICS010000058.1:0-7235 GCA_046567015.1 Acidobacteriota bacterium
CGCTGATCGCGCTGTCCACGTCGGCCGGGGTGAGCTTGAGCTGCGCCAGCTTGTCCGGGCGCAGCCAGACGCGCATGGAGTAGTCCTTGGCCCCGAAGATGGAGGCGTCGCCGACGCCGGGCAGGCGTTTGAGCTCGTCCAGGACGTTGACCAGCACGTAGTTGCTGATGAACACCGAATCGTACCGGCCGGTGGGCGAGTCGAAGCCGAGGATCTGCAGGATGTTGGAGGATTTTTTCGTGACCGTGACGCCCTGGCGGCGGACTTCCGTGGGCAGGGTGGTCTGGGCGGCCTGGACCCGGTTGTTGACGTTGATCGTATTCTGGTCGGGGTTGGTGCCCACGGCAAAGGTGACGGTGATGGACAGCGTGCCGTCGCCGGAGCTGGTGGAGCGCATGTAGAGCATGTTGTCGACGCCGTTTATCTGCTGCTCCAGCGGCGCGGCAACGGTCTCGGCGATGACCTCGGGGCTGGCCCCGGGATAGACCGCCGTGACGTTGACCTCGGGTGGCACGATGTCCGGGAACTGGGCGATGGGGAGGCTGCGAATCGCCGCCAGGCCGGCCAGGACAATGACCAGCGAGATGACGATGGAGAAAACCGGGCGGCCCAGGAAAAAGCGTGAGATCATGAACGGGCCTCCTTGCCCTCGGCCTTGGCGGCTTCGCCGGTCTTGGGGCCGGCCTCGGACGCGGCCGGCTCGGCCTTGGCGGCCGGAGCCGGGGCCGGGGCGTCGCCGCGCACGCTGACGGTCATGCCGGGACGGACCTTGATGACGCCTTCGGCCACGATCCGTTCGCCCGGCGAGAGGCCCTTTTCGACCAGATAGTCGTTGCCGACGGTCTCGCCGAGGACCACCGGGCGCGGGGCGATCTGGTTCTTGTCGTCCACGGTCCAGACCATGGCACCCTGCTGGGTGTTGAGCACCGCGCCCTGGGGCACGGGCAGCACGTCCTTGTAGCGGGCTCCTTCCAGGCGCACCCGCACGAACTGGCCGGGCAGCACCAGCCCGTCGGGATTGGCGAACTCGGCCCGCACCTTGACCACGCCCGTGGTCGCGTCCACTTGCGTGTCGGTAAAGTTGATGTGGCCGGTGGAGGGATAGTCCGCGCCGTCGGGCAGGGTCAGGCGCACGACGAAGTCAGCGCCGCCGCTGATGACCACCTTGCCCTCGGCCCGCAGCTTGCGGATCTTCATCATCTCCGGGCCGGACATGGAGAAGTTGACGTAGATGGGATCGACCCGGGAAATGGTGGTGAGCAGGCTCGCGTCGGTGTTGGTGGTAATGAGGCTCCCCTCGGAGCGGGTCTCCTTGCTGGTCATGCCGGATATGGGGGCCGTGACCTTGGTCCATTCCAGGTTGAGCGAAGCCTCCCGGACCTTGCCCCGGGCCGATTCCACGGCGGCGGTGCCGGTTTCGACGGCGGTCTTGGAATCGTCGTAGTCCTTGCGGGCCACCACGTCGCCCTTAAAGAGCTTCTCCATGCGCTCGGCGTCGCGCTTGGCCTGGGCCAGGCTGGCCTCGGCCTGGGCCAGGGTTCCCTTGGCCTGCTCCAGGGCGGCCTGGAAGGGGGCCGGGTCGATCTCGAACAGGAGCTCGCCCTGGCGCACGCGCGCGCCTTCCTCGTAGTCGCGGCGAAGCAGGATGCCGCCCACCCGGGCCCGCACCTCGACCTCGCGCGATCCGGCGGTCTGGCCCATGTAGGCCATGTCCAGGGGGACGTCGGTCCGGGCGACCACATGGGCCACGATCTCAGGCGGCGGCGGCGCGCCGGCGGCCGGTTCCTGGCCGGAACTGTCCGTGGCGCAGCCGGACAGGCCGGCGGCCAGGGCCAGAGGAAGGCACAGGGTCGCGGTGAGGCGGGCGAGTTGGGCGAAAAGGGATGCGGACATGGCTACCTCCGAAACAGATGGCCGCTCCGTGGGGCGGAGCGGGAATGGGGCGTTGGAAAGGGAACGGGTCATTGCGGTTGGGCGGAGCTGTCGCCCCGGGCGAGCAGCGGCATCCAGGCGGCGGCAAAACGATCGGCGGCCTTGGCGGTGAAATGGTAGCCGTCGTTGCGGTCGAACCAGGGCACGAGCACGTCGGTGTCGGGACCGGATAAAATCCGGCGGGCCGGGTCGGCCGCCTCGGTCTGGGCGGCGGTCAGGTTCGGGCAGGACCGGTAGCAGGCCGGATCGCGCGGATCGGAACAAACCGGATCGAGATAGAGCGAGGCCCGGGCGATGAGGATGTCGCAGCGTTCTCCCACCTTCCCGCGAATCTGGTCGATGACGGCGCCGAGCAGCACGGCGTAGTCGCGCGGGTCCAGGCCCAGGGCGCAATCGGCCTCGCCCTGGTGGAACAGGACATGGGTCGGCGTCATCCCCCGGCGGCCCAGGTCATCCAGGGTGTCGAGCAGCAAGGGGTTGAGTTCGCCGCCGGGCCCCCACTGGAGGATGGAGGAACCGCCCCGGGCGATGTCGGCAAAGACCACGGCGTCGTAGAGGCCGCTGCCCACGGCCCGGTCGCCCAGGCGCGGCCAGGAACTGCCCTTGGTTCCCGTGGCCCCGGGCAGGGCGTCATGGGCTTTCCGGCAGGTTCCGCCGAAATAGGCGTGGACCGACTGGCCCGAGTCGTAGCCCGGGTCCACGGTGTTGGAGGCGTTGGACTGGCCGAAGACCAGGGCTACCATGGTGCGGCCGCCGACCAGGGCGGCGCAGTCCTCGGCGGGTTCGCCCTCCCGGCCGGGATACACGGCCAATTCGCCCGTATACGGCAGGACCGGGGCACGGCCGGCGTATTTTTCCTGGACGGCGGCCGGGGACAGCGCCTCGGGGGCAGCGGTCGCCAACCGGGCGGCAGGCTTGACGGCCAGCAGGCCCAGGGCGGCCAAGCAGGCCAGGCCGCCGGCCAGGGGACGCAGACGGCCGGGCCGCGAAGTGAACCTGCGTTCACTTCGCGCTCGCAGGAAATTAGGCGGCAACGGCATGGGCAAACAACTCCCAATTGGCGGCGGTCTGGCGGGGCATGTCCAAATCTTCCGGCGTCCGGGCCTGGATCAGCGCCGGCATGGCGATGAGACCGATAAAGTGGACAAAGATTTCCTCGGGGCGGATATCGGTGCGGATTTCGCCGCGCTGCTGGGCAGCCATGAACAGTTCGATGAGCAGATCGCGCAAGATTTTGTGGTGTTTGAGCTTCAAATCGCGAAGCTGCGTCTCCTCGAACCACAAGACATCGGACAGAAAGACGACCGGCAAGGCGCAATAGCGGCTCACCAGAACCATGGAGGAAAGATACAGGCGGCGTATGGCGTCGAGCGGACTCGTCGCTTCCGCCTTGGCGCGCCGGACGTTGGCCATGAAGAGTTCTTGATGCTCTTCCATGACGGCCTTGAGAATTTCCGCCTTGTTCTTGTAGTGCCGGTACAGGGCGGCGGCCGAGATGCCGACGGCCTCGGCCACCCGGCGCACGGTCACGGCGCCGATGCCTTGGTGCACGACGATGGCCAGGGCGGCTTCGGCGATCTGCTCGCGGCGCAGGGGGGAATCCAGACGTTCTGCCATGGGATGGAAGTTAACACCGGTTTACAAAGTGTCAAGAGGAACCCCGGGAGGGGCGGGCGGGAGATAAACCGGCCGACCGGGCGCTGTCAAGCCGGCCGGCGTTGGTCCAGACGAGGCCGGTGAGATCGGCCAGGGGCATCGACGCACAGGCCGGACCATGGGCGGCAAGGAAGGGCGGCGCTGGGAGAGGACGCGGCCGCCGGAGGGCAACAGGATGACCAGGGGATATGCTTGCGGGCGTCCCGGGCTTGGGCCCGAGAGCGGCGCGGCTCAGACCACCGTGGCCCGGATGACTTCCTCGATGGTGGTGACGCCGTCCAGGATCTTGGCCACGCCGTCCTCGCGCAGGGTGGTCATGCCGGCTTCGATGGCCATGGCCCGGATGCGGCCGGCTTCGGAGCTGTGCAGGATGAGCTCGGCCATGGCCTCGTCGATGATCAGGATCTCATGGATGGAACTGCGGCCGCGAAAACCGGTGTTCATGCACTGGGGACAGCCCTTGGCCCGCCAGATGGTGCGCCCGGCCAGCCTGGCCGCGGCCGGACCGAAGGGGAGCAGTTCCTCTTCCGTGGGCACGAAGGCTTCCTTGCAGCGCTGGCACAGGACGCGCACCAGGCGCTGGGCGATAAGCGCCCGCACCACCGAGCAGACCATGTACGGCTCGATGCCCATGTCCACCATGCGGGTGACGGCCGAGGCGGCGTCGTTGGTGTGCAGGGTGGAAAACACCAGGTGGCCGGTGAGCGCCGCCTGGCAGGCGATCTGGGCGGTTTCGTCGTCGCGGATTTCGCCGACCAGGATGACGTCGGGGTCCTGGCGCAGGATGGAGCGCAGGCCGCTGGCGAAGGTCAGGTCGATCTTGGCGTTGACCTGCATCTGCCCCACGCCTTCCATCTGGTATTCCACCGGGTCTTCGATGGTCAGGATGTTTTTGTCCGAGGAATTGATGTGGTTGATGATGGCGTAGAGCGTGGTGGACTTGCCCGAGCCGGTTGGGCCGGTGACCAGGATGATGCCGTGGGGCAGGGTGACCAGGCTTTTGAGGCGCGTGAAATGGTCGGGCGACAGGCCCAGTTCCTCAAGGCTCAGGATGCGGCTGTTTTTTTCCAGCAGGCGCAGGACCAGCCGTTCGCCGAACTTGGTGGGGAACACCGACACGCGGATGTCCACGTTGCGGTTGCCCAGGCGAATGTCGAAGCTGCCGTCCTGGGGCAGGCGGCGTTCGGCGATGTCGAGCTTGGAGCGGATCTTGACGTGGGACACCACCGGCGGATGCCAGCGCTTGTCCAGGGTCTTGATGTCGTAGAGCACGCCGTCCAGGCGAAAGCGGATCTTGAGCGAATTCTGGTAGGGCTCGATATGGATGTCGCTGCACAGGTCGCGCACGGCCTGGGTGAGCAGCTGATTGACCAGCCGGATGACCGGGGCGCTGGAGGTCTCGTCGAGCAGATCCTCGGTGGACATGTTTTCCGGCGGCGGTCCCTGGAAATCGTCCAGGCTCACGTCGCCCAGGCGGGCTTCCCCTTCGTTCTCGGCCTGGCCGAAGACCTGGTTGATGGCCTCGAGGATGGTCTCGGGCAGGGCCAGGGCCGGCATGAGGTCGGCGGCGCCGAGCATGCGGCGGATGTCGTCGGCCAGTTCCGGGGCAAAGGGATCGGCCAGGGCCAGGCGCAGGACGCCGTCTACGGTAAAGGGCACGGCCAGGTTGCGCTTGAGATAGGCGAACGGCAGGGCGCGCAGCCGCTCGGCGTCGGCGTCGCTGACGGGGATTTCTTCCAGAAAGGGCAACCCCAGGGCCTTTGCCAGGGAGGCGGCGGCCAGGGCAGGGTCCACCTTGTGGGTTTCGGCCAGCCAGCGAATGGGATTATGGCCGTTTCGGGCCGCTTCGGCGAAGGTGTCTTCCAGGGCGGCCACGGTCAGCCCCAGGGTCTCGGCCATGGGTTCCAGCATGGCCGGGCGCGGCAGGCACGGGTCGAGCCCGCCATCGGCCGAGGCAGCGCCGGATTCCAGGGAACGGGGAAAACGGCAGAGCGCGGCCAGCTTGTTCCCGAGCTGGCGGGGCGCGAAGCCCTCGGGCAGGGTCAGGGGCATGGCTCTACCTGCCGGCTCCGGCGGTGAAAAAGACCGGGGCCTTGCGGATGGGCTGCATGAGTTCCTCTTCGTTGAATTGGATCTGGCGCTCGATATCCATTTTCTTGGCGTGCAGGATCTGGTCGGCTTCCGGCCCCGGCGTGGTGATGCGGGGCGTGATGAAGACGTAGAGATTGGTGCGGTCGTCGATGACGGATTTGTTCTTGAACAGCCAGCCCAGCACCGGCACGTCGCCCAGGCCCGGAACCTTGCTGTTGCCCTCGCTGCGGCTTTTGCCGATGAGTCCGGACAGGACGATGGTCTCGTTGTTGCGGCACATCACCGTGGTTTCGGTGACGCGTTTGCGCGTGGTCGGCTGCAGGGTGCCGGTTTCCTTGGTGACGGTCTCGTCGATGCGACTGGTTTCCTGCTTGATCTTGAGCTTGATGGAGTCGCCCTCGTTGATCTGCGGCGTGACCTTCAGCGTGGTGCCGATGTCCTTGTAGTCGAAGCGCTGGTAGGGGCGGTCGGTGGTGGACTGGCCCACGTCCTGGCTGGTCAGGTAAGGGCGGTTTTCCGCCACGGTGATGGTGGCTTCCTCGTTGTCCAGGGTCATGAGCTGGGGCGTGGCGATGATGTTGAAGCTGTTGTCGGACTTGGTGGCGCTGACCATGGCCTGGAGGTTGGAGTAGACCACCTCGCCGATCTTGACCGGAAAGGCCAGGGCGCCGAGCGACCCGCCCGGCGGCGGCACGAAGGCCCCGGAGGAATTGTACAGGGATTCGTAGCCGGCCGGATTGGACGAGGCGTACATGAGTCCGCCGTATTTGCTGTCGCCCAGGCCCGACTGCTTGTTGGCCACGTTGAGGTTGACGCCAAACGACACGGATTTGTCGGTGGAGACTTCCATGATCAGCGCCTCGACATAGACCTGCTTGCGCGGGGAGTCGAGCTTCTTGACCACCTGGTCCACGAAGGCGAAATCCTCCGGGGCGGCGGTGACGAGCAGGCTGTTGGTGGTCTTGTCGGCCACGAAATTAAATCCCCCGGAAATGGTGGGAGCCTGCCCCTTGGAGGCGTCACCGCCGGCGCTTCCCTTGGTGAACAGCTCGTTTAGGACCTTGCTCAGGTTCTCGGCGTCGGCGTGCTGGAGCTTGTAGACGTGCAGGTTGCCCTGTTCGATGGGGTTGGTCACGTCGAGGCGCACCAGCAATGACTTGACCTGGGACACGTACTGCGGGTCGGCCAGGACGATGATGGAGTTGGTGCGCTCATCGGGCACCACGTTGATCTTGGCCCCGCCGCCTTCCTTGGAGGCGCTTTGGGTCAGGAGCTTTTCGATTTTCTGGGCCAGCTTGGCCGCCGAGGCGTGTTTCAAGGGGAACAAGTACAGCGAGGATTTGGCCGAGGTCAGATCGAGCTGGTCCACGATGCCGATGATGCGCTGGATGTTGGGCCGGTAGTCGGTGATAATCAGCGCATTGGTGTCGACGAAATCGGCCAGCATGCCGTCCGGGGAAACCAGCGGTGCGAGCACCTTGCGCAGTTCCGGCGAACGGATGTTTTTGAGCGGTACGATCTGCGTCACCATGCTGTCGTTGGGCGATTGCACGGTC
>JBKICS010000059.1:0-2992 GCA_046567015.1 Acidobacteriota bacterium
AGACCAATTGCCATGCCCCTTGAAATCACGACCCAAGGCGATATCGATCAGATTGTCGTTTCCTCGCTGTCCCGCGCCTTCGTGCAAAAGATCTACCGACACTGCTGGGGGAAGAACAACACCCCCTATTTCGCCGGGAACTGCTTCAGGGGCGTGCTCTATTTCGACGAGCGACTGGCCACCAAGTACGCCGAGGACGTGGGCTTTGCCTGGCGCGGCTGGCTGTCCGCCCCCAAGTTCCACCACCGCACCGGGGCCAGCCTGGACCACGGCCTGAATCTGGTCGTGCGCGACGATGCGGGCGAGCGGCAATTGTCCGCCCTGGGCCTCAGCGTTGCCGAAAGCCGTCTGCGCCTGGACAATTTCCTCGGGCTGCTCGGCGAGGACGAAGTCCTGGCCGTGCTCGGGGCCGTGGACAAGGGCGAGATGGTCTTTACCCTGCCCGACTTCAGCGGAACCTTCGATGCCGACAAGCTGACCATCGACGTGGACCGGATGTCCGACCTTTACTGCGAGGAAACCGTGGTCACGGGACTGCGCTACGACGGCCAGGTCATGAGCATGGAGACCGGCGAATCGCGCGGCAAGAGCATGGTCGATCCGCTGCTCATCGGCGCCGACGGCAAACTGCTTGACATGTACGACTTCGCCTAGACCGATCGGGCCGGCACGCCTTGCGGCTGCGGGGTCGGGCCGGCGAGCGTCGGCCGCCGGGGTTTGCGGGGCCGCTTTGCGTGTGGCCCCACTCCACTGGCGGCGTAGGGATTTCCTCGGCGGGCAAGGCCCGCTGGCGGTCGGGTGCGGGCCGAACCCGCCAGGTATGTGCGACGGCGGTCCGCCCGCCGGTTCGGGGTCCGGCACATTTGCGGGGGTTGCTTGACGCAATGCCGCACGACTCCTATAAACTGGAAAAGCGTACTCTTCCCTGAAGTCGCCACGGTCCCGAGCACCCCTTTTACACGGAGAACGCCGAGGTGAAAAACGTACTCGTCGTGGATGACGATCCGAGCATCCGTGCTCTTATCCGGCTCTATCTGGAAGGCGCGGGGTATGGCGTCATCGAGGCCGCCGACGGCCGTCGGGCCATGATTATCCTGGGCGAGCAGCCGGTGGACCTCGTGGTTTTGGATATCTTCATGCCGGAGATGGACGGCCTGGAAGTGCTGCAGCTCTTGCGGGAACAGAGCCAGTCCTGCAAGATCATGGCTATTTCCGGCGGATCGGCCAAGATCGGCATGGACCTGCTCGGCCATGCCACGATTTTCGGGGCCGATCTGGTGCTGGAAAAGCCGTTTGGCGAGGCCACGCTGCTCGGCAAGGTCAAATTGCTCATCGGCCCGGCAACGGACTAGGGCCGCCTCCGGAGGGGGCTCCTTAGACCCTCAGCCGACCAGCTTGCCAACCCTCCGCCAAGAACCCCTTAACAACTTCTTTCAGTTGGGGGGTCCGGGGCCTCAGGCCCCCGGCCGCCGGAGGCATCTTCCCTCTTCTCCTCCGCCCTATTCACCGCCCGGGGCGGTCAGGCCGGCGGCGTCCAGGCCCGGCAGCGCGGCGTCGCCGTCGGCCGGGGCCGGCCGGTCGGCCAGGACGGTGAGCGTTGGGCCGTGCTCGCGCCCGGGGTGTAAGCCGAAAACACGGCGGGCTTCCAGGGCGAAGAGATCGACCGGGTGGTGGCTGATGTAGAGCACCTGGATGCCGAGCCGGTCGGCGATGGCGCTTATAAGCCGCACGAAGCCCGGCACGAGGTCCGGGCGCAGCCAGCAGTCCTGTTCGTCCAGGACCAGAAACGGCCGGTGGCGGTCCGGGTCGAGCTGGGACAGGGCGACCAGACGCAGGCCCACGGACAGGATGTTGCAGACCGAGCCGCCCTGGCCGACGTAAATGTCTTCGGTCTTGCCGTCCTGCTCCATCTCGAATTCGATGAAAAGCTTGCCGCTTTTGACTTCGCGCCGGGTGACGACGCTGCGGTTCTGGCCGAGGATTTCGCGCACGGCGTGGGTGAGGTCGGTTTCGATTTCATCCAGCACCTCGCCGAACAGTTCCCGGGTGAGCTCCTCCAGGCGCGCGGCGGCCTGGGGGGCGAGGTCCAGAAAGGCCTCGGCGGCAAGCAGGCTCCCCCGCGCCTCGGCGTAGGCCTCGACCTTGGCCTCGGCCAGCCCGGACAGGCGGTCGAGGCGGCGCGTCAAGGCCCGGCGCTCCTCGGCCAGGTCGGCCAGGTCTGCCCGGTCTGGGAGACCCTGCGCAGCGGGCGCTGCGTCCGGCAGCAGACGCAGCAGCGAACGCCCGGCCGGGAAATCAGCCGGCAAAATCCTGCTCCACGGCGTCGAGATCGCGCTTTACCGCCGCGATGTGCTCGCGGTACTCGGCGACCAGGCGAGCGTTTTCCCGGCGCTTTTCGTCCAGCAGCCGGGCCAGTTCCTCGGGGTCGGCCGTGCCGTACTCGGCCCGGGCCTTGGCTTCCAGTTCGGCCAGCTGGTTTTGCTGGTGGCGCAAATCCTGTTCGGTGCGCACCTTCTCGTCGCGAAGGCGCTCGTAGGCTTGCTTGAGTCCGGCCAGCTCGCGTTCCAGGCTGGCGTCGGCGTCGGCGGCAACGACCTTAGTCGGCGTCGGCATGATCGGTGACCTCCCGGTACAGCTCCCAGATGACGGCCGATTCCGGGTGCTCGGGGTTGAGGTTGGCGCGAAGGAACTCTTGCAGTCCGGCCCCTTCGCGGGTGCGCTTCCAGGCAAGCCTTGCCAGGCCTTCGAGAAAGCGCGAGCGGACCTCGGCCGGGGCGGTCTCCTCCGGCGGCAGTTCCTGATCCGGGAATACCTCGGCAAAGGGCCGGTGGGGAATGGGCCAGCGTTCGAGGTCCTCCGCGCCGGGACGCCAGACGGCGGCGGCCGGCACGCGCGTCATGGCGCTGCGGGAAAATTTGAGCCGGGTCACGTTGCCCGGATTGGCCCAGCGGGTCATCCCGGCCGCAACCGTGGGCTGGGGCCGGTGGATATG
>JBKICS010000060.1:0-10051 GCA_046567015.1 Acidobacteriota bacterium
CGACGCGCCCGTCGCCGAAGCGCCCGCCCCGGCGACGCCCGAACCTCCGGCCGCCCCCGCGCCCCGTCCCGCCCCGGTCGCACTGGCGAGCCTGCCTGCGGCCGAGGCTCGCAATCTGGCCCTGGTGCCGCTTGGCGACGGCTACAGCCTGTCCTTTGGGCCGGACGAATTCCTGGTCGCGGCCGAGCCGCCGGCCCTGGCCGCCTATCTGGCCACCGCCCGGCGCGTGGCCGTGCCGTCGGTCAAGGCCATGCTGGCGGCCCACGCCGCTTTCGCCGCCCTGCCCCTGGCCCGCTGGTTCGATCTGGGCCTGGCCGCTTACCTCCTTAATCCCGAGGCCCGCTCCTACGGCTTCGAGCGCCTGCGCGACAGCCTGTTTTCCGATCCGGCCGTGGACGCCGCGGACATATCCCCGGAGGATCAGGCCCGGGCCGCGGCCTTGCTCGCCGACACCCTGGCCGCCCGCCTGGAGACCGCCGGGCTGACCGCCCTGGTGGCCGACCTCGAACTGCCGCTCATTCCGGTGCTGCTGTCCATGGAGCAGGCCGGCATCGGCATCGACGGAGCCGCCTTCGACGCCTTTGCCCGGGAAGTGGCCGGCAAGCTGGCCGTGCTCGAGGCCGACATCGCGAAACTGGCCGGCAAGCCGTTTAATCCCCGCTCCAGCCGGCAGCTCGGCGAGATCCTCTACGCGGACCTTGGGCTCAAGGCCCACGGCAAGACACCGGGCGGCGCGGCCTCCACCTCCCAGGAAGCCCTGGAACGCCTGGCCGGAAGCCATCCGCTGGTGGACCGCATCCTGGAATTTCGCAAGCTCGAAAAGCTGCGCTCCACCTACCTCGGCCCGCTGCCCCAGCTGGCCGACGCCGCCGGGCGCATCCACACGACGTTTAACAACCTGTCCACCGCCACCGGCCGGCTGTCGAGCTCCAACCCCAACCTGCAAAACATCCCCATCCGGGGCGAATTCGGCCGGCGCATGCGCGATTGCTTCATCGCCGCGCCAGGCAACAAGCTCGTGGCCGCCGACTATTCCCAGATCGAACTGCGCGTCCTGGCCCACCTCTCCCGGGAGCCGGCCCTGCTCGACGCCTTTGCCCACGGGGCCGACATCCACGCCCGCACCGCCGCCCTGCTCTTCGACAAGGCGCAAGCCGACATCGGCCCGGACGAACGCCGCCAGGCCAAGACCATCAACTTCGGCCTGCTCTACGGCATGGGTCCGCAAAAGCTCTCCCGCGACCTCGGCATCAAGCTCGACGTGGCCAAGGCCTTTATTGCCCGCTATTTCGAGCGCCTGCCCGGCCTGTCCGCCTTCTACGACGGCATCGTGGAATCGGCCAAGACGCAGGGCTTCGTCACCACCCTGGCCGGACGCCGCCGGCTTTTGCCCGACATCAGTTCGGCCAACAGCCAGCTCGCCTCCCAGGCCCGGCGGCAAGCCATCAACACCGTGGTCCAGGGCGGTGCGGCCGACATCATCAAGATGGCCATGCTGGCCGCGGCCGGCGACCCGGAACTGGCCCGGGGGCAAGCCCGGCTGGTGCTGCAGATCCACGACGAACTGCTGCTGGAGACCCCGGCCGAAACGGCACAAGCCGCCGGGGAGCGCCTGGCCGCGCTTATGACCGGCGTTTATCGCCTTGCCGTGCCTCTTGAAGTCGATTGGGGAACCGGCCATACCTGGGGCGAAGCGCACTGAGCCCGGGGCTTTTCATCGCGGCGAAAGTCCCCTATTGGGGCCTTTCCCCATACGCCTATCATTTCCGGCGGCGCGCCAGCAGCCGGGAGAACCCATGGGGTTGTGGCGGCAACCGAGATCACCAGGGAACGAAGCGCAGGGAAGCAGGCCGGCATCCGCTCCCGTGACGGGTTTCCAAAGGGCAGCGCCCTTTGGCCGCCGGAGGCTTCCCACCCCGACCATGTTGCAACACCTGCCCACGAAGGAACAGACGGCATGCCGCCAACCGGAAAATCGATCCGTGAAGACCTGGCCCGGGCCAAGGCCGCCTACGGCAAAAACGACGAACTGCGGACCGTGCAACTTGTGGCTTTGGCCTTGCGTTCGTTTCTGGCCGTCAAGCTGCCCGGCAGCGAACGCACCGTCATCGAGAGCCTGCTGCGCGAAAGCTGCGGCAACCTCAGTAAGCTGCCAAGCGTCAAGAAATACGTTCCGAACGGCATCCCCTACGTCAAGGGCCAGGAGCAGAAACTGGCCGCGTTCACGCTTTCCCTGGCCAAGAAGCTCGAAGGCGACCTGGGGACCGAAGACCTGGAAGCCATGCGTCAGCGCAAGCTGCGCATCGACCATGCCGTCATCAAGGGGACTAAGCTCCTGGCCGAAGGCAACCTGCTCGAAGCCCAGCGGATGTTCCGGGCGGCGATCGAGGATTACGTGGATGAAAAGGGCCTTTTCCCCCTGATCGTCTCGCGCCTGCTCGACGCCGGCCAGCCCAAGGCCGCCTTTGAATATCTCAAGCGCGCCCTGGAGGAATCCCCGGAAAATCCCCGGATCTACGATTTCCTGCTCCAGGCCGCCGGCAAGGGCGAGGAATGGGGACTGGCCGAGCGCCTGCTCCTGGAGGCCAAGGCCCGGGGCAGGGCCACGGCCCTGCTGGATCAGGCCCTGGCCCTGTCCGCCGCCCGCCTCGGCCACTGGGACATCGCCCAGGCGGCCGCGACCCAGGCCCTGGCCGCCAACCCCCAGCTGGCCGAAGCCAAACTGGTCCTGGCCGCCGCCAAGCGGCAGGCGTCAGCCCAGGCGCAGTAGTGTTGTAAGGGGCCGAGGCGAAGAGGGAAGTGGGAAGAAGCCTCCGGCGGCCGGGGGGATGATCCCCCCGGACCCCTGCAATGGAAGAAGTTGTTCAGGGGGTTTGGGCGGCCGACTGAGAATTTTGGCGGCCGTAGGCCATGGCACTTGATACACGCGATTGACGGGAGGCACCGTTGCCCCGGCGGCCGGGAGATGTGGGAAGAAAAAGAGAAGCTGCAGGCGTCCAGTCGAAGTGACAGCCCTTTGGAATCCCACCTTGGGGAGCCGGCAGAGTGAGCCTGGCCGATTAGGAGGGGGTGTCCTTCGAACCGGTTTCTCCCAGCCGGGCGAGGGCATCAACCACCACCGTCGCATGGCCCGGCCAGGACGCGGCCACAAGCGCGGCCTCGTCCTCGGGACACGGCCAGGCCAGCCCCAAGGCGGCCCGGGACAGTTCCTCCGGGGAAAACGAACCCAGAAATTCCAGGATGCCCTGCGCGGTCGCCGCGTCCAGGCCGAGAGCGGCCAAGCCCTGGGCAAAGCCCTGCACGGCGGCGGCGGCCACGTCGTCGCCGGCCACCACCAGCTCCCCCACTCCGTCCACCCGGTCCAGACGCAGGCGCATGGTCAGGTTGGTGAAAAAGGCCAAGGCCGCCAGCTTCTCGGCGAGCGCTCCCGCTTCGGAAAAATCCTGGCCGGCTCCGTAGCCACGCACGGTTATAAGCCGAACCGAAACGGCGTCGCCGTCCACCCGGGCCACGAAATCCCCGGCCGCGTGGTGCCACGGGCCGATGCTCGACCCGCTGGCCGCGTGGTAATAGCGGGTGAGGATGCAGGCGGCCTGCCGGTAGAGCTCCAGGCTTTGCGCCGTTGAGAGCAGCCGTTCCCCGGCGTCGAAATCCCACAGCCGTACCCGGCCCGAGCCGTCCTGGTGGAATTCGTGGTGGCCGGCATACCAGTCCTCCAGCAAATAGGCCGTCTCGCCGACCAGGCCGAAGGCCCGGGGCCGGGGCAGATAGTCCGGGGTGAATGTCTGGCGCAGGCCGGCAAGCCAGCCGGCTTCCTGTTCGAGCAGAGCCACGGCAGCCGGGGTTGCCGCCACGTTGACGCAAAGCTTCGCCTCGCCCCCGGCAAAGCGCGCCGTGACGCTGGCCGGATGGTAGAGCGCGCCGTGCTTTTCCGCCCGGATCGCCAGCTCGGTGATGCCGTCGTCCCTTGGCCCGCACCCGGCCTCCCGGGCCGCTTCGAACAGGGCCGCTCCGGCCTCGCCGGTCAAAAAGGCCTCCAGCCCGGCGAAATACGCGCCGTAGGTCAGCCCTCCCCCGCCTTCCACGGCCACGGCGTCGTGCTCAGGTCGATAATCCAGCAATCCGGTTGGCGAAGCGATCTGGCGGATGATGCGCATGGCGTTCTCCTGGGCCGCGCCCGAATGCGGCGGTTCATATGCGGGCAAGAGGCGGTCCTGGCTAGCCGGATCGTCCCGGCCCGGCGCCCGGAAGTCAGCGGTTGCGGCGGCCGTAGGCCAGGGCGGCGGCCACGAAATTATCGGCCCAATGCGGCGCGCCGTCGGCGTGGATGTGGGTGTAGGCGGCAAAGGTGTTGGCGGCCATCAGCCCGTCGAGGCCCGAGAGCATGCCCACGCCCCGCTCCATGACCAGGGCGAAGGACTCCGGGCCGGGAAGAATCGGATCCGGACCGTCGCAAGCCCCCAGGGTCGCCTGGCATTTGGAGTAATGGAACTCATGGCCGCGCAGCACCGTGCCGACCGGGTGGTAGGGATTTTCCCGCACCACCGTGGCCAGGCTGTAGCCCAGGCCCTGGGGCCGGGCGCACAAGCTCGTGGTCACCGGAAAGACGCCGGCCATGGGGTAGACCGTGCCCGCAACGGCCAGCCCCTGGCACAGGTACATGAACCCGCCGCACTCGGCGTAGATGGGCAGGCCGGAGGCGGCAAGGGCCTTGACCCGCTCGCGCACGGCCAGGTTGTCCGCCAGCTTCGCGGCCTGGGTTTCCGGGAAGCCGCCGCCGAGATACAGGCCGTCCAGGGCCGGCCAGGGGGCGTCGTCGAGGATGCTGACCGTGACCAGGTCGGCCCCGGCCCGCGTCAGGGCTTCGAGATTTTCCGGATAATAAAACCACAAGGCCGCGTCGCGCACCACGCCGATGACCGGGCGCTGCCCGTCGCCCCGGGGGGCGGGCCAGGCCGGCGGCGGCGCGTCCGGCAGCTCCGGCGCGGCCCGGGCGATGGCGAGCAGGCGCGTAAGGTCCACGTTGTCGCCGATGACCTTGGCGATGCCGTCCAGGATGGGGTCCACGGCGGTGTGCTCGCGCATGGAGATGAGCCCCATGTGGCGCTCGGGGATGGGATTTTCGGAAATTTTGGGCAGCATCCCCAGCACCGGCACCCCGGCCAGGGATTCGATGGCCTCGCGCAGGATGGCGCGGTGGCGCGGCCCGGCCGTGCGGTTGAGCACCACGCCGGCCAGGTTGAGGCCCGGCTCGAAGGCGGCCACGCCGGCCACGATGGCGGCGGCGGTGCGGGTCATCTTGGTGGCGTCGAGGATGAGCACCACCGGCGCGGCCAGGGTACGGGCCAGGGCGGCGGTGGAACAGGAGCCGGCCACGTCCATGCCGTCGAAGATGCCGCGATTGCCCTCGATGACGCTGACGTCGCAGTCGGCGGATTTTTCCAGAAACAGGGAGGGGATGCGCTCGGGCGGCAACAAGAAAGGGTCCAGATTGGCGGCGTCGTGGCCGGCGGCGAGGCCAAGCCAGGCGGCGTCGATGTAATCCGGACCCTTTTTAAAAGGGCGGACGCGAAGGCCGGCGGCGGCCAGGGCCCGACAGATGCCGAGGGAGAGGATGGTTTTCCCGGCCCCCCCGGAGAGTCCGGCCAGGACCAGACGCGGGCGATAGTTCACGGCGCGGGTCTTTGGGCGCGCATTGCGGCGCGTCGGTAAGTTCGGGTTTCACGAAAGGGCGTTGCCCAGGCCATGGAGGCGCATCGGGAACGACGAAGTTCGGGGCATGCCGCCAAGGCCGGGCAGTCCGGATCGCGAAACGCAGCGCGCCGCGGCGGACTATTCTTCCTCGGCCTTCTGCTTGCCGGCGCCGGTCATGCCGTACATGGTCGTGGAGCCGCTCGACCAGAACTCCAGCTTGCCTTCGTTGACCAGCTCGGTGAGGATCTTCTTCACTTCGCGCTGCTTTTTGTCCGGGAAGATCTTGCAGAAATCGCTGAAGTAGAACTTGGACTTGCCAGTTTTCCCCGTAAGGAATTCGAGAACTTGCTCTTTCTCGGAAGGCATAGCGTCCCCTCTTTGTTTGATCCGGGCGGGGATCGCTCCCCGCCCGGAAGTTGAACTTAAGCCTCGATGTGCTTGGTGAACTTGAACTGGGTGCTCTGGCGCCACGTGTAGTAGGCCGGATCACGGAAGTCGTCGATGCAGTGGTGGGTGAATTCCAGATCGCACAGCTCGAAGAACTTCTCCCAGCCGATGCGCTCGGCCCACTCGCCCAGGCGCTCGTACTTGCGGGCTTCCTTGGCGTAGACTTCGACGATCTGCTTGACCATCTTGGTCAGCGTCGGCCAGCGGGGCGGCTCGTTGGGGATAAAGGCCACAACGACCTTGGAGAACTTGGGCATGGAGATGCGGTTGGACACCTTGCCGCCGACCATGAGCACGATGCCGTCGCCCTCGCCGGAAGCGAGCGGCATGGCCGGGCACATGGTGTAGCAGTTGCCGCAGTACATGCAGCGCGAGGCGTTGACGGCCACGGAGTTGACCTTCTTGCCGTCGATCTCGACCTTGGCCGGCTTGATGGCGCCGGTGGGGCAGGCGGAGATGGCAAGGGGCACTTCGCAGATGTTGTCCAGACGGTCGTGCTCGACGATCGGGGGCTTGCGGTGGATGCCGACGATGCCGATGTCGGAGCAGTGGACCGCGCCGCACATGTTGAGGCAGCAGGCCAGCGAGATGCGGACCATGGCCGGCAGGGTCATGGACTGGAAGTACTCGAACATGTCGTCCATGACGGCCTTGACCGGGCCGGAGGCGTCGGTGGCCGGGGTGTGGCAGTGCACATAGCCCTGGGTGTGGACGATGTTGGAGACGCAGGCGCCGGTGCCGCCGACCGGGAACTTGAAGCTGCCGCCGGGGAACTTGCGGGAGGCCAGGTCGGCGATCAGCGCCTCGACGGCGGCCTCGGTCTCGACCATGAATTCCACGTTGTTACGCGTGGTGAAGCGCAGGTGGCCGCCGCAATGCTTCTCGGCGATCTCGCAGATCTCGCGGATGTGCGTGACGCTCATGAGGCGGGCAGCGCCGACGCGCACGGTGTAGACCACGTCGCCGGACAGACCGACGTGCTTGAGCACGCCGGGTTTGACGATCTCGTGGTAGTCCCACGCGCCTTTGTTTTTCTTGATGACCGGCGGATAGAACTCCTCGAAATTACGAGGACCGATATCCGTGATCCGGTTTTCCATGGGCTTGTCGGGATTGTATCCGGAAGAGATGAATGCCATTTCTTATTTCCCCCGCTTATCTCATGTGTCTCTGGCGATAACCCGCCTCGTCGTGTTCGAAACCGCCCGGGACTTCCTCTTCCTTGAAGAAGATGTACGGGTTGGAGCGCGGCTCTTTGACATGCTGCGGCATGGCCTTGATGTTGGTGACCTCAAGCAGCTTCTGGAAGGACAGACGCTTCATGGTCTCGCCCACGCGCTCGCGGTTCTTGCCTTCTTCCATCCACCAGTCCCAAATGTTCTCGATGACTTCCTTGATCTCGTCGTAGGGCTGTTCGACCGGGACGAAGGGAACGAGCAGCGAGGACATCTGCGCGCCGTCCAGGATGGGGGCCTTGGCGCCGAGCAGGATCGAAGCGCCGGTCTCTTCACCGATCTTGACCGCGGCGGGCATGGTGTTGATGCAGTGCATGCAGCGGGTGCAGTTGGCGTTGTCGATGGACAGCTTGGCGCCGTCATAGGACATGCAGCCGGTGGGGCAGCGATCCACGACTTCCTTGACGATGTCGAACTTGCCCCAGTCACGACCGGCATGGGAGCCGCCGCCCGGCTTGAATTCGCCGGCGACGTACGCCTTCACGCGGTCCTGGTCGATGCGGATGTCGCTCTTCCAGGTGCCGATGACCGAGAAGTCGGAACGGGCGATGGAAGCGACGCAGCCGTTGGGGCAGCCGTCGAACTTGAACTTGAACTTGTAGGGGAAGGCCGGACGGTGCAGCTCGTCCTGATAGTCGTTGGTCAGGGTGTGGCACAGATCCTGGGTGTCGTAGCAGGCGAATTCGCAGCGCGACTTGCCCAGGCAGTCGGCCGGGGTGCGCAGGTTGCCGCCCGAGCCGCCGAGGTCGGTGTTCATCTTGTGGGTGACGTCGAAGAAAATTTCTTCCAGCTGCGGGGTGGTGGTGCCGAGCAGCACGATGTCACCGGTGGAGCCGTGCATGTTGGTCAGGCCCGAACCGCGCAGATCCCAGATGTCCATGATGCCGCGCAGGTATTCGGCGGTGTAGTACTTGCCGGAGGGCTGGGCCAGACGCACGGTGTGGAAGTGGGCAACGCCCGGGAACATCTCGGGCTGGTCGCAGTAACGGCCGATGACGCCGCCGCCGTAACCGAAAACGCCCACGATGCCGCCATGCTTCCAGTGGGTCTCTTTGTCCTTGAAGGAGAGTTCCAGCACGCCGAGCAGATCGTCAGGGCAGTCAACGGGGATCTGGTAGTCCACGCCGTCGGGGTTGGCGGCCCGATGGGCTGCTTCCTGTTTGATGTCGGACACGAAGCTGGGCCAGGGCCCAGTTTCGAGCTGGTCCAACAAGGGAGTTTGGTGTTTCGCCATTTGCTTCCTCCAGTGGGGTTTGAAGAGTTACCGCCTTAACCAGCTAACACGCGCTCCGTGCGGGCTTGCGCGCCGCCTTGGGCGCCTCCCCTCCGACCGACCCTGCTCGCCGGCGGATGGGGTGTTATTCAATTGGGGGTCATGAATCGAAACGTGAACTTTTGAACAATCGCTCCCGATCTAAAATGACATGCACCGTTATGTCAACGGCAAACCGGGCTTAGAGCGAATACTTCCCGAACGCCTGCCTTATCATGAGCGCCCGATCGTTGCAAAGCCTATTTCCGGGCGTACCGGCTGCCCCGGGCCTTGCCAACACCCGGATTTTCCCCCATCAAGCCCTCATGACCCGCCGTGCCGTCCAACCCGCCTGCCGCCGCTGCGGCCGCTGCTGCCGCCTGGGCGGCCCGGCCCTGCACACGGGCGATCTGCCGCTGGTGCGCGACGGCCGACTCGGCCCGGAGAGCCTCGTCACCCTGCGCCGGGGCCAGGGCGTCACCGACAACGTGACCGGAACCGTTGGCCCGGCCGCCGGCGAACTGGTCAAACTGCGTCCGAAGCCCGGCGCTCGGGCCTGCATCTTCTACCACGAACCGCCGGCCTGCGCCATCCATGAGGCCAGCCCCGTGGAATGCCGCGCACTCTTTTGCGACGATCCCGCCGCCCTGGCTGCCCTGTACGCCGTCGACCGGCTCACCCGGGCCGACATCCTGGACCCAGCCGACCCGCTGGCCGAGCTGTGCGCCCACCACGAGGCCGAAACCGATCTCCTCCGCCTAGCCGAGCTGTGCCGCCGGGCCGTGGCCGGCGACGATGCGGCCCGGGAGCAGGCCCGGGCCGTGGTTCGCTTCGACGCCGCCTTTCGCGAACTGCTCCCCAAACGCCTGGGCCTTACCCCCGACACCCTGCCCTTCTATCTCGGCCGGCCCCTGGCCGAGGCCCTGCCCATCCTGCGCGCCGCCCTGACTCCCGGCGGACTTTACAAGCGCCGGCCATAGGCCTACATCCTGTCCCTGCCCAATGTCGGCCACCGATACCGGCCACAGGGAGGTCATACCATGCTCAAAGCCCTGCTCCTCACGCTTTCCCTCGTCCTTTTGACGCCGACCGCCGGCGTCCAGGCCGCCGACGCCTTCCACGGCTTCGGCAAATACCGTTTCGGCGACGCCTGCCAGACCCTTTTTTCCGGTCCCTCTTTTGCCGAGGAAAAGGCCCGGCCGGTCTGGGATCCCAAATATCAGATGTTCGGCCTGGTCCACGATCCGGAAAGCTACGCCAAGAGCCAGTTCGTCCTGCACTACGACCGCGACGAAAAGCCCAATTTCCAGGGCGTGCCCCTGGGCCGCGTCTACTACGGCTGCAACAAGCAAACGGGCAAGTTCTCCCTGGTGGTCATGTCCCACGACCTGCTCGCCGTGCCCGGGCTCATCAAAAAAGCCTC
>JBKICS010000061.1:0-6057 GCA_046567015.1 Acidobacteriota bacterium
GGGCAGATAGGTCTCGAAGGTCCGGTAGGTGGTGGCGTTGACCACCTCGGCCGCCTTGGTCAATTCGCGCAGGCTGATGACCGAGAGCAGGGAGGAATCCTTGATGCAGGACACGAACTGGCCGGTGATCGGAGCCACGATGCGCCGGGCGGCCTGGGGCAGGATCACGTAGAAAAGGGTCTGGCGGTGGGTGAGCCCCGAGGACAGGGCCGTCTCCCACTGGCCGCGTTCCACCGACTCCACCCCGGCCCGCACCATCTCCGAGATATAGGCCCCCGAAAAAAAGCTCAGGGTGGCCGTGCCAATCAGGTACGGGCTGTCCACCCGCACCACGACGCCCACGCAGAAATAGAAGATGAGAATCTGGACGAGCAACGGCGTGCCCCTAAAGGCCCCGACATAGAGGGCGGCCAGTTCGGTGAGCACGAGGTTGCCCGACACCGAGGCCAGACCCGAGGCCAGGCCAAAGCCCAGGCCCAGGGTGATGGAGCCCACGGACACGGCCAGGGTCATGCCCAGGCCGCTTATGAAAATGGCCCGGTAGCCCCACACGGCGGACCAGTCCCAGTGGTATTGCAGCCGGGACAGGGTCAGCCAGAGCAGCCCTCCGAAAACGGCCAAAATGGCCGCGCGCACGGCGATACGGGTCATGCTAGCGGCTCCGGGGGACAAAGGCTCCGGCCGGCAACACCAGCACATACGGCACGCGTACGCCGAAATCCCGGGCCAGCCGGGCTGCGATGTCCTTGGACGAGTCCCGGTTGGCCGTGGTCAGGTAGACGGTGTTGGCCTCGGTCTCGATCTGGCCGGCTTCGTTTCTCCAGCCGCCCGAGCCCGAGCCCAGCCGGGTGTAGCCGCCATAGGATTCGGTCAGCCAGGTCTCGAAGGCCGGCAAAAGCGGGGCGGCGTCGGACCCGTCGGCCAGGACGGCGGGCACCACGAAGAGATGGGCGAAGACCTGGTCCATGTCGGCCCGGGCCGGGGCGACAAGCGCCAGGCAGACCAGGCCCAGGGCCAGGACAAGCGAACGCGAAAACTGGGGCATGCCGACTCCTTGGGTCCGGGAAGGGGCCGCGTCGCGGGAGCCTTGCCGGCCTTATGCGCGGTCCGCGATCCTTCCGGGAGCATCCGCGCGAAGGTAGTGGCGCTTCGGCGGGGGACGAGGGATGCCGGTCCGCCTGGGGGCAGGCGGACCGGGAACGGGGCTTATTTGCCGAGTATTTCCTTGAAATGCTTGGCCCGAAGCGACTCCAGGGTGCCATCGGCCCGGATGGTGGCGATATACATTTCCAGGTACTGCCACAAGTCGAAATCGCCTTTTTGCAGGGCGATGCAAAAGGGTTCGTAGGTAAACGGGGTCAGAAGCGCCCGGGTGGTGTCGGGATTTTGCTTGTGATGCTTGGCGATGGAGATCTGGTCGTAGATAAACGCGTCGGCCCGGCCGTTGACCACGTCGTTGGCGCAGGCTGTTTCTTCCTGGTAGCGGTTGATGGTGGCCTGGGGGAAGCGCTTGGTGGCCACGATGTCGGCGGTGGTGCCGGTCTTGACCGCGATGACCCGTCCCGGCGCGTTGAGGCCGGCCACGTCGGTCAGGTCCGGGGCTTTCTTGGCGCTTACAAGGGCGCACAGGCCGGTGGTGAAATAGGGCGAGGAAAAGGTGATGGATTTGGCGCGTTCGAGGGTGCCGGTGATGCCGGAGATGATCAGGTCGATCTTGCCGGCGGTGAGCGCCGGGATGAGCCCGGTCCACTCCATGTCCTTGATCTCCAGCTCGACGCCCAGGCGTTCGGCCAAGGTGCGGGCCACGTCCACGTCGAAGCCCACGGGTTTGCCCTGTTCGTCCACGTACTCGAAGGGCCAGAACTTGAGTTCCATGCCGACGACGAGTTTGCCGCGCTTGACGATCTGGCGCAGGTTGCTGCCTTCGTAGATGTCGTAGGGTGTTATGGCCATGGACTGGCCGCAGCACATGGTCAGGGCCACGAAGGCCAGGCTCACGACGCGGATGAAGCGGATCATGGGGCATCCTCCGGGTTTGGGGTTGGTCGATGACGGCCAGGGAAACGCCGAGGATTCATGACTAGCAAATTCAGGAGAAAAAGGAACCCTGTCCCGGTGGCCCGGGGGCGAGACGGGAAAAATCGGGAGGGCGGCGAAGCGTTCTGGGGTCGGGGCGACGCTGATTAGCCTTGCCCGCCTGCCCCGGCTTTCCGGGCCACGACCGACCAGACAGCCGCTCCCCCGTAAGAACCCCTAGAACCACTTCTCCCAGTCGGGGGGTCCGGGGGCCTCAGGCCCCCGGCCGCCGGAGGCTTCTTCCGCCTTTTCTTCTCTCTTCACCTCGGTCGCCGGCGCGGACTTATTTGCCCTTGCTGGCCTTGATGGCGTCCTCGAGTTCCTCGAAGGTGGGGCGCTGGTGGATGGGGATGGCCCGGCGGCCGGCTTCCAGGGCCACCGGGGGCGGGTTGCCGCCGACGAAGGCAGTCAGGGAGGCCTTGGCCACCAGCAGGATGGCCTCGGTTTCCTTGGCCCGGTATTCGATGTTGGTGGAGATGGGGCCGATGAAGCCGTAGGCCAGCAAAACGCCCATGAACGTGCCGACCAGGGCCGCGCCGATGCTGTGGCCCAGCACCTCGGCCGGCTCGTTGAGCTTGCCCATGGTGATGACGACGCCGAGAACGCAGGCCACGATGCCCAGCGCCGGCATGCCGTCGGCCACCTTGCTGATGCTGTGGGCCGGGATCAGCGCCTCGTGCACCGTGGCCTCGATGTCGGCGTCCATGATGGTCTCGAACTCGTGGGCCTCGATGTTGACCGTGGAAAAAATCCGCATGGTGTCGCAGATAAAGACCAGCACTTCGTGGTTTTTCTTGTTCTTGGCGAAGTTGGCGAAAATCGGGCTTTCGGCCGGGCGTTCCACGTCCTTTTCGATGGCGACCAGCCCTTCGCGGCGGATCTTCATGTAGAGCCCCGACAAGGTGGTGAGCAGCTCGGTGTAGTAGGCCTTGCTGGTGGTCATGCCGCCAAAGACGGTGGCCGCGCCCTTGAAGGTGGCGATGAGGACTTCCTTGGGCGAGCTGATGACCAGCGCGCCCAACGCGCCGCCGCCGATCATGAGCAGTTCCGGGGGCGCGGCCGACAGGAGCAGGTCGAAGTTGCCTTTTTCCAGGATGAACCCCGAGAGGATGCAGCCTATGACGATGACGGCGCCGAGTATTGCGAACATGGTGGTGTCGTTTCCTGCCTGGGCCGCTAGAACTGGCCTTCGGTCGATTTGTCGTAGATGGTATTGATCTGTTTTTCCAGGACGTCGCCGACGTTGGGGGGCTTTGGCGCGGCCGGCTTGACCAGGGAGCTTGCCCCGCCCGCCGCCTTTTCGCCGGTTTTGGGTTCCCGGTACAGCAGGATGCTGATGCGGCGATTCTTCGGATCGTACGGCTTGCCGGCGACGTAGGGCTTGGTGTCGGCATAGCCCGTGACCTGGGCCACGTTGTCGGGATTAAGCCCCGCCCCCACCATGAAGCGGCGGGCCGAGAGGGCGCGACCGGCCGAGAGATCCCAGTTGGAATAGGTTCCGGAATAACGGTAGGCGTCGGTGTGGCCCTCGATGGCCACCCGGACGCCCTCTTTCTTGATCACGTCGGTGACGGCGGCCAGGATGCGCTGGGCATCGGGCAGAAGCGACACGCCACCGAGGTCGAAAAGCGGCCGCTCGGCCTTGTCCATGATCTCGATGCGCACCTTGTCCTTGTCCTGGGTCACCGAAACCTGCCCGGCCAGTTCGGGCACGGTTTGTTGCAGGGCCTGCTCGACCTGCCGTTCCAGGGCAGCGGCCTGGGCGGCGGCTTCGGCTTCGGCCTTGGCCTGGGCCTTGGCCAGGGCGTCGGCTTCGGCCTTGGTCTTGGGGACGGTTTCCTTGCCGCCGTCCAGGGCGCCGCTCTCCTGGCCCTTGCCGCCGGTGGGCTCCTGGCCGCCCCGGTCGATGGCCACGTCGGGCCGTTCGGACTGGCTGCCGACCACCGCGCCCGGCGGGCCAAGGCCGCCGCTGTCCAGGAGCTGGGAGGAGGGGCCGGGGTTTTTAAAGATGCTGAAGTCGTTGAAATAGGCGGCGATTTCTTCTTTTTTCTCCTGCGGGGCGTTGCTTAAGAGCCACATCAGCAGGAAAAAGGCCATCATGGCGGTCACGAGGTCGGCGTAGGCGACCTTCCAGGAACCACCATGCGCGCCGGCCGAGATCTTCTTGACCCGCTTGATGATGATGTTTTTTTTGTGTTCGCCCTCGGCCATGACCCCTCCGTCAATCCCTATCGGCTGCTTGCGCCATTCCGTTTAGGGGGACGGTCGCCGAGGATGGTAGTTACGCAGGAGCGGGGCAAAGGGCAACCGGGGAGGGCACTTCCAGCGGATTGCACGCTTTTGCCCTGGCCCGCCGGTACATTTTCTTTTCCGGCCGCAACAATTTCTTCCCGCGTCTTGGCGGGCGCGGCGTTACGCCGGCTGAACCGGCCGATTGTTCCGGGCCTTGGCCGGGAGCCTCATGACGGCCCCGGCCAAGGCTTCGGGTACAGGCATCCCCGGGATCGCACCCGGGCTAATAGTCCCGGCATTGGCTGCGGATTACTTCACAATTGTTCAAGCAGTTGGGGCGGTCATAGGCCTGTCTCGGTGAAATACCGCTGCACCCATCCAGGCATTTCTGCCATTGAACGACGCAAGGCTCCGCCGGCATCGTCGGCGCCAGGGGGACCATCATGGGCGGCGGGCTTCCTTGGACAACACCCCCGTACACGGCGCCTCCCCCTGGACGCATGTTTTCGATATAGAAAATATTCCCCCAAGGATCACGGAAGTAAAGCCGCTGGTTTTCATCAAGAAAATAGGGGCGTTCGTCTCCCTCGACATAGTAGTACAGGCCTCCGCCCGGAGGCGTCACGGAGCGCGCTATGAGATGCTGCACGCCCATGGCGTCCACATAGTAGACCTGTCCGGTCGGTGTACGCACGAAGTGCCCGGTGGCGACAGGCGCGGGAGGAGGGGGCGCCGGATAGACGTACACCGGGGGGAGCGGTTGGGAATGGGCGCGAGTCGCCGCGCCCGGGACGAGCAACATTCCGACAAACATGATAAAAAGCGGTACGAAGATGCGTCTGCTGACCATGGTGTCCCTCCTTGGCTGGCAATAGAATGTTTTTATTATTGCAGCCTATGCCGCTCAAAAGTCAATTGCCTTCGACGATCTGCGGCAAAACCTCCATGGCCCGGATTCGCGCTCTTGCGCGTGTCCTTGCCCCGGGTTGGTCCATCTTGTTCCACTTCCTCCACGGTTTTGACGCCATACGGGGGACGGGTCCGTTCATTCGGATCCAGGGCGGCGCGCCGGCCGCCCTGTGCCCGGCAGTCGTGGCGCTGCCGGTCCCCGTGGACGGAGACGCACAGGCCCCACATTGTTTCGGAGGAGGCCCCGGTTGGCGGCGACAGTATTGAGCGCAGTCTCCTGGTAGGAAACTTCCCGAATTTTCGGGCCGTTGCCCTAGCCTGGAGAGACACGCGGCCGGCCGGGTATTTGGCAATGGGCAAAAAGGCATTATAGTATATTTGTTAGAAGCGTTAGAGGAGGTGTGCCATGAAGCGTTTGTTGAGCCTGTCGCTTCTGGTGATCGCCCTCCTTTTCGGGGCAAACCAAGCTTCGGCCTTGGTTCTTGGAGGGCCAGGCTTTTATGTAGACGTGCCCCCGCATGTGTATGTCGGGCCTCCTTATCCAGGATATTGGCCGCCTTATGGTCCGCCTTACTATGGCCGACCCTACTATGGTCCACCGTATTACGGGCCGCCCTATCCTGGACCAGGGATAACGATCGGTGTGCCGGTGGTTCCACGATATTATTATCCGCATCGGTACTATTATCGCCACCATCGACGCTAGCGACATGACAGAAGGCACTGGAAAACTGGCTGCAATGCCTGTGACAAGCTTCACCTGTAAACCCCGGCGGTGGGTTGTTTCCTGCCGCACACAAAAGCGATCCGGGTTTGTGACCGGATCGCTTTTGTTCTTTT
>JBKICS010000062.1:0-3873 GCA_046567015.1 Acidobacteriota bacterium
GGAGCTGGTGGCCTCCTTGATGGAGTCGGCCACGTTTTCCAGGGTTTCGCCGGCCCCGAGCATGCCCAGGCGGCGGACTTCGTCTTTCTTGTAGGCGCGCCGGGCTTCGCGGGAGGCTTTTTCAGCGGCGGCGGCATGGGCTTCGATTTCCCCGGCGCGGGTCTTGGCCAGGGCGAGCTGGTTTTCCATGACCGCCACCATGGCTTCGAGACAGTCCCGCAGCAGACCCAGGCGGCCGATGAAGCGGGGATCGGCGGGCAGCGGCCGCACATCGCCCTCGCCCACCCGGTTGGCGTAGGCGGCGAGCATTTCCAGCGGCCGCATGAGATAGCGCCCAAGCAGAGCCAGGAACAACACCACGATGACGGCGGCGCAGGCCAGGCTGGTGGCGGACACAGCGGTCAGCGTCTCCCCGGGCATGGTCACAAGCAATCCGGACAGGGCCGCCAGATCGGCCCGGGCAGCGCCTTGTTCGGCCCCGCCGAGGTCGCGTTCGATGCGGGCCAGGGAAGCCTTGGCGGTATCGGTGAAACTGGAGAGCCGCCAGCTGGCGGCGACATTGGCGGCCAGGACGACCAGGACAAAACCGATGATGGTGGTCAGGGTCAACCGCAATTGCAGGGATACACGCATACGCCCCCCATGACACAAATGGGAATAAAAAGAGGCGTCGGCCGGACAGACCCACCCCACGGGATCTGGCCGGCCGACACGCAAGAATCGGAACCGGTTGGTCGGTGGTATCACAAGGAAGCGTCAAGTCAACGGCCTGAAACACGTCGCGCTTTTTACAAAAAAGAGAATCGTTCCCTAGGAAACGCGATCTCCCGGAGCGACCGGAACCGAGGCCGTGACCAGGGCCATGCCGCCGGCGTGGCGCACGGCCAGGATCATGCCGTGGGAGACGACTCCGCGCAGCTTGCGGGGCTTCAAATTGGCCACCAGCGTCACCTGCCGGCCGATCAGCTCCTCGGGCCTGAAGTGTTCGGCCAGGCCGGCCACCACCTGCCGGGGCGCGTCCTCGCCGATGTCCACGGCCACGAGGTAGAGCCGGTCGGCCCCGGGCACCGGGGCCACGGACAGCACCGTGCCCAGGCGCAGGTCGAGCCTGGCGAAATCCTCGTACTCCACTTCCGGGGCCGGGCCGGGCTTGGCGGGGGCGGCCTTGGCCGTATCCTTGGGAGCCTTGTCCTTGGCCTTGGCCTTGGGGGCGGGGGCGGCCTCGTCCTTGGCCGCGAGTTCCAGGCGAGGGAAGAGGTTGGAGGTCGGGGCCAGAGCCGTGCCGGCGGGCAGCGGGGCAAAGCCCCGGGCCTCGCTTGTCAGGTTGATGCCGGCCGGATCCTGGCCGAGCTGGGAAAGCAGCGTGGCCGCGGCCTCGGGCATGACCGGAAGCAGGCAGGCCGCGACGGTGCGCAGACCGCCCAGGGCCCCGGCCATGACCGTGGCCAGCCGGTCGGTGCGGCCTTCCTTGAAAAGCGTCCAGGGGGCCATGGCGTCGACGTACTTGTTGAGTCCGCGCACGAGTTCCCACAAGGCGTCCAGCGCCCGGGAGAACTGGGCGGCGGCGAACAGGGTCATGAAGTTGGCCACGGCGGCCTCGGCCAACTGCTTGAGTTCCTCGTCGGCGCAGTCCTCGGCCACGTCCGCTGGCACCACGCTGCCGAAATACTTGGCGGCCATGGCCAGGGTGCGGTTGGCCAGGTTGCCGAGATCGTTGGCCAGATCGGCGTTGAAGCGGCCCACAAAGGCCTCGTCGGTGAAGTTGGCGTCCGCGCCGAAGACCATTTCGCGCAGGAAAAAATAGCGCATGCCGGACAGGCCCGCCCGGGCCGCCATGTCCTTGGGCTCGACCACGTTGCCGAGCGACTTGGACATCTTGGTGTCGCGCACCAGCCAATAGCCGTGGACGTTGAGGCGCTTATACAAAGGCAACCCCATGGCCAGCAGCATGGTGGGCCAGAACACGGCGTGGGGTTTGAGAATATCCTTGGCCACCAGATGCTCGGCCGCGCCCCACCAGTCGGCAAAATCCGGGGCGTCGGGCCAGCCGATGCCGGTCAAGTAGTTGATCAGGGCGTCGAACCAGACGTAGGTGACGAAATTGGCGTCAAAGGGCAGCTCCACGCCCCAGGTCAGCCGCGACTTGGGCCGGGAGATGCACAGATCGTCCAGGGCCCCGGATTCGAGCAGGCTGACCACCTCGTTGCGGTACTGCCGGGGACGGATGAAGTCGGGATTGGCCTTGATGTGCTCCAGGAGCTGGCCCTGGTACTTGGACATGCGAAAGAAGTAGTTCTTCTCGGCGATGTAGTCCGGCTTGACCTTGTGGTCCGGGCACAGGCCGTCCACGAGTTCCTTTTCGGTCAAAAAGCGTTCGCAGCCCTTGCAGTAGTGGCCGCCGTACTCGCCGAAGTAGATGTCGCCCTTGTCGTAGACGAGCTGCAAGGCGCGCCTCACCGCCGCCACATGGTCGGCGTCGGTGGTGCGGATAAAGCGCGTGGGCGTGATGCCAAGCTCCGGCCACAGGTCGGAAAAGAGGCCGCTAATGGCATCGGCGTATTCCTTGGGCGTCTGGCCGGCCTTGGCCGCGGCCTCGGCGATCTTGTCGCCGTGTTCGTCGGTGCCGGTCAGGAAGAAGACCTTCTCGCCGCACAGGGCATGGAACCGGGCCAGGGCGTCGGCCACGGTGGTGGTATAGGCGTGGCCGAGGTGGGGCTTGGCGTTGACGTAGTAGATGGGCGTGGTGATGAAAAAACGATTCACGATCCGCTCTCCGGTTCACGGGAAGGTTTGCCGCCTTGGCGGGCGTCCGGGCGCTTGGACCGGGAACGCTGGTTTTGCTGCTGTTCGCCGGCGGCCTCGCCGCCGGGACGGGACGGCCGGCGACCGGAGCGGCGGCCGCGTCGCGAGGATCGGCCCGGGGCCTCGCGGCCCTCGCCGGGCTGCGGGCTGCCGGGGGCCGGGGGAGCGGCGTCCGGGGCGGCGGCGGGCGCTGCGGACGGCGCGGACGGTGCGGATGGGGCGTTTCGCCGCCGTTCCGCGTCGCGGCCGTGGTCGCGGCCGCCTCCCCGCCGTTCGCCGGACTGGCCTTCGCCGCGCCGGGATTCACCACGGGACTCGCCGCGCGGCGCTTCGGGACGGCCGGATTCGGGACGCGGGGCCTCGGGACGCGGGCTTTCGGCACGCGGCGCGGCCGGGCGCGGGGCCTCGGAACGAGCGCCGGCCGGAGCGTCTCCGGCGCCTTCGACCACGGCCGGGCGGGCCTCGATGGCTTGCGTCCATTCCTCCACCGTGAGTTCGCGTTCGTCGCCGGCCTCGTCGAGGATGGTGATGGTTTCGCGAAAGAGGTTGGTGCGCAGGATCTTGGCCATGCCGAAGGCGGTGGCGAACTTCTTGCCCACCCGGGGGCATTTGCGCTGGAACTGCTCGTAGTTTTCCTGCTCGAAGGACAGGCAGCACAGCAGCCGGCCGCAGATGCCGGAAATCTTGGTGGGGTTGAGGAACAGGTTCTGTTCCTTGGCCATCTTGATGGTGACCGGGGCGAATTTGCGCATGAACCGGCGGCAGCAGCAGATCTGGCCGCAGTTGCCGATGGCCCCGAGCATCTGTGTTTCGTGGCGCACGCCGATCTGGCGCAGTTCGATGCGGGTGTGGTAGGCCTTGACCAGGTCCTTGACCAGCTCGCGAAAATCGACGCGGCCGGGAGCCGTGAAATAGAAAACGATCTTGGTGCGGTCGTGGAGGACTTCCACGTCCACGAGCTTCATATCAAGGTTTCGGGTCTCGATGCACTTGCGGCACCAGGCGTGGGCCTCGCGGGCGAGTTGGTCGTTTTCGCGGCGGATATCCAGGTCTTCCTGGGTCGGCAGGCGG
>JBKICS010000063.1:0-4851 GCA_046567015.1 Acidobacteriota bacterium
CATGGCCCGGCGCAAGGTCTGCTTGTGGCGTTTGACCAGTTCCCTGTCCATGGGGTCACGTCTCCTCTTGCTGTTGCGGCAGACTGGTCGCGTCGGTGCCTGGCCCTGGGCGGGTCGGCCGGTGAGGCCGTCCGTTCGGGAGCCTTGATATGAGCAAGACCGCAGCGGTCCGCTCTGTCCCGGCATCTGCCCGGGCCGGAGCGGACCGCTGCGGTCTTGAGATGCCAATTCTGTCAATCATCGCGGCAGCAAATCAGCGCTGCATCGCGAAAGCCGCGCCGGAGCCGGTCCGTCGCTGGCGGTGAAACAAGAAAGGAGTTGGTCAAAACTTCCGTTTCGATGCCGGTCGCGTCGCAAGACGCTGGAGGTTTTCCCCCATGGCCGGGCCACGGATACATCGTGCGACAAAAAAGTCAATGTAGAATGTCATGAAACCGTCCTCTCCGGGTCGTGACAGTCGTGCCCCGATTCTTCCCATGTGTGCGCCGGATTTCCGGATTTCCGTCCGGTCCCGGTCACGAAAAGCGCCCTGGCCGCGCAGTCCCCGGGCGGAATCTTCGCCCCGGCGTATCGGCCCCGGCCCCGGTCCGGTACGCCGGGGCCGGCCGCCTGCCGGCAACGGACCGGCTCCGGGCCGTCCGGCCACCCGAGACGCCGGGGCCGCCAAAGTCACCAAAGCCGTCGAAGCTGTCGGGGCCGCCGAGGCCGCCTGGGCGTTCGGGACGTTCGGGACGCAAAAAGGGGCGCGGCCATCGGCCGCGCCCCTTGGGGAAACGAAGGAGAGGCTCGGTTACTATTCCGAGACGTCGCCGGTCGCGCCGCCCGGGCCCTTGGGCTGCGGTCCCAGGATGGCGTCGTTGACGATGACGATCTGGGCGGCCTGCTGCAGGTTTTGCAGGTAGGCGCGGAACAGTTCCGTCTGCTTGGACTGGGTGAGCGTGGCCATCCAGCGCTCCTTTTCCTTGTCCCACAGGGCGGGGTCGGCCGGGATGCGCTTGTCCAGGCCGGCGATCAGGTAGGCGCCGGACACGCCGAAGGCCGGCTTGAACCAGCCCGGTTCCTTGGCCTCGAAGGCGGTCTGGACCAGCACCGGAGCCATGCCCAGGCCCGGGATGAAGCCCTGGCGGGTAAAGGGCGCGGAAGTGGCGATCTTGTCCTTGTATTCGGCCAGCACCTTCTTGCGGCCGTCCTCGGTCTCCATGGCCTTGGCCGTTTCGTCGGCCTTGGCCTTGGCCCGCTTGAGGCCCTCTTCCTCGGTGAGGCGGTTTTTGATGACGGTCTTGACGGCATCCAGCGGCTCGACGCCGGGTTCCTTGACGTCGGCGGCCCGCACCAGGATGAAGCCGTCCTGGGTGGACAGGGGGGTGTCGCTGGTCTGGCCCTTTTTCAGGGCGAAAATGGCTTCCAGGGCCTGTTCGGACAGGCCGAGCTTGGCCGGCGGATTGTCCTTGGCGAAAAATTCCGAGGTCTTGATCGCCAGCTTTTCCGTGGCCACGGCCGCTTCCAGGGTCTCGCCCGAGGACAGCTTCTCCTGGATCACGTCCAGGGCCTTGGTCAGCTTGTCGGCGGCGCGCTGCTCGGCCAAGTCGTTTCGGATCTCGTCCTTGACCTCGGCCAGGCTGCGCTGTCCGGCCGGCTGATGGTCGCCGGCCTGGAGGAGGTGCAGGCCGAGGCTCGTGCGCACGGGGTCGCTGACTTCATTTTTTTTCAGGCTAAAGGCCTTCTCCTCGAAGGGACCGAATTCCTTGGGCAGACTGCCCTTGGGCAGCCAGGCCCAATCCTCGCCGATGATGCCCTCGGCGTTGTTGGTCTCCTTGGGGATGAGCGTGGCGAAATCCGTGCCCTGGCGCACCTTGTCGGCCATGGCCTTGAGGCGGGCTTCGGCGGCGTCCACCACTTCCTTGGGCGCATCCTTGGGCAGCATCATGAGGATGTGGCGCACTTGCACCTGCTCGGGCTTCTCGAATTTCTTCTCGTTGGCCTTGTAGTAGGCCTCGATGTCGGCGTCGGTCACCTCGGCGGGCTTGGCCATGGCCTTGGGCGTGAACTCCACGTAATCGATCTTGACCTGGCCGGGCGTGGCGAATTCGTCCTTGCGGGCGTCGTAATAGGTCTTGATCTGCTCGTCGCTTACGGTCACGTCCCGGGCGAAGTCCGTGGCGGTGAAGGGGATGTAGTTGATGACGGCCTGTTCGCGCATGAAGTCGAAGATCGAACGGGCCTCAGACTCGGCCACGGTGGCCGGCAGGCCGACAAAGGCCACCAGTTTCTCCAGCAGCAACTGCTGGCTGAAATCGGCTTCGAATTCACCCGGGACCACGCCGTTGGCCTTGAGCAGATTCTCGTAGCGTTTGGGGTCGAACTGCTTGGATTCGTTCTGGAAAGCCGGAATCTTGGCGATTTCGGCCCGCAGCTCGTCCGGGGAGACGGTGATGCCGAGCTTCTTGGCCTGATCCTCAAGCAACCGGGTGGTCACCATGTTCCGGAAGACCTGCCAGCGGAAGCCGCCGTCTTGCAGTTCCTTGTCGGTGACGTTGGGGTTCTTGTTTTTCACCACCCGCATGTTTTCCTGATAGGCCTTCTCATAGTCCTTGATCAGGATGGGCTGGTCGTCCACCGTGGCCAGGATCGTGGCCTTGTCGCCCTTGAAGCTGCCGACGCCCCAGAAGACGAAGACAATGATGATCAGTCCGAAGACGATCTTGATGCCCCAGGACTGGGCGTATTTCCGCATGGGATCGAGCATGGGTTCTCCTCGGCGCGCACGCGCCGTCTGTTAAGCGCGGGCCTGGCGGACCTGGTTGAGCAGGCCGCCGGCCTTGATGATTTCGAGTTCCTTGGCGGTCAGGTCGTTTTTGACCATGACCTCGCCGACGCCCGCCACGGTCATGGGCGCGGGCTTGCCCGGGGCCAGGGCCGCGGTCTCGATGCGAATGTCGGCTCCGGCCGGGATGCGGTCGTAGTCGGCCGCATCGACCAAAAGCAACGGCAGGATGCCGAAATTGACCAAATTGGCCCGGTGGATGCGGGCCATGGACTTGGCCACCACGGCGGCCACGCCCAGGTAACGGGGGCCCAGGGCGGCATGCTCGCGGCTGGAGCCCTGGCCGTAGTTCTCGCCGCCAAGGATCACGCCCTTGCCGAGCTTCTTAATACGCGAAACAAACTCGGCGTCCACCCGGCTGAAGATATATTCGCTGATCGCCGGAATATTGGAGCGCAGGGCGGTGATCTGCGCGCCGGCCGGCAGGATGTGGTCGGTGGTGATGTCGTCGCCGACCTTGAGCGCCACCGGAGCCTCGATGACCGCCGGCAGGGCGGTAAACGGCGGCAGCGGGGCGATGTTGGGGCCGCGCTTGATGGCCACGTCCGAGCCGTCGGCCGGGGGCGTCAGGAACAGATGGCGGATGCTCGGCACGACCTCCGGGAACTCGGCCTTTTCCGGGGCCTCGCCCCAGGTGGCCGGGTCGGTGAAGGCCCCGCGCAGGGCGGCCATGGCCGCGGTCTGGGGGCTGACCAGATAGACCTGGCCGTCCTGGGTGCCGGAGCGGCCTTCGAAATTGCGGTTGAATGTCCGGGCCGAGACGCCTCCCGAGGTCGGCGAACCGCCCATGCCGATGCACGGGCCGCAGGAGCACTCGAGCAGGCGCGCCCCGGCGTCGAGCAAGGGGTCGATCAGGCCCTCGGCGGCCAGCATCTTGAGCACCTGCTTGGAGCCCGGCGAGATGAGCAGGTCGGTGCCCGGGTCGATGCGCTTGCCGGCCAGGATCTGGGCCACGGCTTTGAGGTCGGCATAGGACGAGTTGGTGCAGGAGCCGATACAGACCTGATCGACCTTCATGCCGTCCAGCTCGGCGATGCGCACCATGCGGTCGGGCATGTGCGGCGCGGCGGCCAGCGGCTCAAGGGACGACAGGTCGATCTCCACCACCTCGTCGTAGGTCGCGTCGGGGTCGGCGGCCAGGGGGGTGAAGTCCCCGGGACGGCCCATGGCGGTGAAAAAGGCCTTGGTGGCCTCGTCGGCGGGGAAAATCGAGGTGGTGGCCCCGAGCTCGGCCCCCATGTTGGTGATGACGGCGCGCTCGGGCACGGACAGGGTGGCCACGCCCGGACCGGCGTATTCCATGACCTTGCCGACGCCGCCCTTGACGGTGAGCAGGCCAAGCAGGTGCAGGATGACGTCCTTGCCCGTGGCCCAACCGGGGAGCTTGCCGGTGAGGTTGACCTTGACCACCTTGGGCATGGAAATGACGTAGGGCTCGCCGGCCATGGCCAGGGCCACGGACAGGCCGCCAGCTCCCATGGCCATGGACCCCACGCCGCCGGCCGTGGGGGTGTGGGAGTCGGAGCCGACCAGCGTCTTGCCCGGCTTGGCGAAATTTTCCAGGTGGAGCTGGTGGCAGATGCCGGTGCCGGCCGGGGAGAAGGTGATGCCGAACTTGGCGGCCACGGTGCGCAGGTAGGCGTGGTCGTCGGGATTACGGAAACCCATTTGCAGGGTGTTGTGGTCGACGTAGCTGACGGACAGCTCGGTGCGCACGCGCGGCAGTCCGATGGCCTCGAACTGCAGATAGGCCATGGTGCCGGTGGCGTCCTGGGTGAGCGTCTGGTCGATGCGAAGCGCGATCTCGGCCCCGGGGGTCATTTCGCCGGAAACCAAGTGCGCCTTGATGATCTTTTGGGTCAGATTAAGCGCCATGGGGGGAGTCCTTTTGGTCTGAGGGAAAGGGAAAAATGTCCGGCCTGCATGCCTCCCCGCGCCGCTTTAGTCAAGTGGTCCGGGCCACGACGCGCCTGTGTCTTCCCGTTGAGTCATCCCCCGGCCTTGACGGCGCGGTCGAAACGGGCGCA
>JBKICS010000064.1:0-3384 GCA_046567015.1 Acidobacteriota bacterium
TGGCCAACGAGGCCGTGAAATTTCGCCTGGAAATCAAGGTTGAGGACACCTGGGGACACGGCACCCTGACCGCCGCCAACCCCGAAGCGGCGCTTGCGGTGTACGGGGCGTTTCTCCAGTTCAAGTGGCCGGGCTGCGACGTGGAGACGACCGCCGGCCTGCAAAGCGTGGCCTTGCCGCAAAGCAAACTCTTTTACAGCTCTCCGGTCTTTGGCGACCGCATGGCCGCACTCATCGTCGAGGCGCCGCTGATCGACAAGACGCTCGGCCTCATGGCCGGCTTCGGGCGTCCCATCGACACCAACCGGACCTATGACCCGACCACCACCCAGGTGGCCGACGAGCTCGACGTCTATTTCCTGGCCCTGCCCGTCACCTTGGAAGGCTTCAAGGCCACGCCCTGGGGCACGGTGGCCGTGGCCGGCAAGGACGCCAACTACTTCACCATCAAGAGTTCCCAGCAGAACTCCTCCTTTTACATCGACAACCTGGCCTCGGCCGGCACGTTCGTGAGCCCGGCCCTGTGGAAGAATGACCAGAACGTCTACTGGTGGGCCGGCGGCGCGTTCGAGGTGACGGCGCTCGACCCGATCAAGTTCTATGCCGACGTGATCTACGGGGCCGGGGCGGAAAACGACCGCAAGAAGAGCCGCCGTCAGGGCTGGTTCCTCGATGCCGGCGTGGAATACACCGGCTGGGACATCCTGACCCCCCAGGCCTTCGGCTGGTGGTCCACGGGCGAGGACGGCTCGACCTTAAACGGTTCCGAGCGCATGCCCATGATTCGCCCCAACTGGGGTCCGGGCAGCAGCTTCCTGTTCGACGTCAACCAGGAGCTGGTGAAGAATTCCAACATGGGCATGAGCCCGGTGGGTTCGTGGGGCCTTGGCGCGTCGCTGAACAATGTCACGCTGCTCAACAAGCTGACCCAGCGCTTGACGTTCCTCTATGTCAACGGCACCAACTCGTCCCGGGCCATCCGCGACCTGAACGCGCTCATGGGCAGCAATCCCTATTTCCAGATGGGACGCGACCTGACCGTTGACGAGCATGTCCTTGGCGTCAACCTCGACTCCAGATACATGATTTACGAAAACTTGGCCGCCGTGATCGAGACCGGCTGGGCCCACGGCCAGTTCCAGCAAAGCGTCTGGGGCCATCGCCTGGTCAACCAGTCCCGCAACGGCGACACCTGGAAGGTCGCCTTCGGCCTGTCCTATAAGTTCTAGCCGACCCGGCCGGAAAACGTCGATTCAAGCGGCCGGGACCGGGAGGTCCCGGCCGTTTGCACGCTGGGGCCAGGCGTGTCGCGGGTCAAGGCCGCGCCGCCGCCCCGGCATTCCCAACCCTGACAAGGAGTGTGGCGATGGCTTGTACTTCCCTCGAAACGGTGCGTGGCAAGGCCTTGGAACTTTGGGAACGCAACAACCTGCTGCGGGAATCCATCAGCATAAAGGCCCGGACCTTGAGCGTCCGGGAAGCCATCGGCGATCCCGAGGGCGAGGATTTTCCGCTGCAAAAGGGCAAGGAGCGGCTCATGGAGGCGGTGTTTCGGGGAGCCCGGGGCCAGGCCTTCACCGATCGTTTCGGCGATTTCTCCGGCTCCCTGGCCGATGTGGCGGCGCTGCCGCTTACAAACAACTTTCAGCGGGCGGTGTTCGTTTCCGCGCTCAACGCCACGCTGCGAAGCCTCGGGTTTTGCGATCGCACCATCCACTGCCGCGACCAGGAGCCGGCGGCCTGCGCGGCGCAGTTTCGCGAGCACATTGCGGCCCGGTACGGGGACGTGCGCATCGCCCAGGTGGGGTTTCAGCCCAAGATCATCCAGGCCCTGGGCGAGCGGTTTCCCCTCAAGGTGCTCGACCTCGATCCGGACAACATCGGCACGGTCCAATACAACGCCGAGATCCTGGGACCCGAACGGCAGGCAGCGACCCTGGACTGGGCGGACCTCCTCGTGGTCACCGGCTCCACCCTGGCCAACGACACCGTGGGCCGGTTTTGCGGCGACAAACCGGTGATTTTCTACGGCACGACCATCGCGGGCGCGGCGGCGCTCATGGGCTGGGAGCGGTTTTGCGCCAAGGCGCAGTGAGGAAGGGCGGCGGCTGACCAAGCCGCGCCCGAGCGAGGGGTCCGGGGGGATCATCCCCCCGGCGGGGCTCGGGGTAGCGCCCCGATCTTCTCTTCGTCCGCTATCCCTTGGCCGGGGTGCGGATCAACTGGGTGAAGGCCAGGGAGACGACGCCCAGGCCCACGCCGATGAAAAACGGGATCTTGTAGTCCACCATCCACAGGATGCCGCCGAGCACCGGCACCACCACGGCGGCGATGTGGTTGATGGTGAACCCCATGGCCATGCCCGAGGCCATGTCCTCGGGGGCGGCGATCTTCTGGTAATAGGTGCGCACGCCCACGTTGAAATTAAACAGCAGATAGTCGAGCACGAACATCGTGCCGGCCACGATGTGGGAGTCGGTGTAGGCGTAGGTGAGAAAGACCGCGATCATGCCGGCGTATTCGATGGACAGGAGTTGGCGCTCGCCGAATCGGTTGATGGCCCGGCCGATCATGGGATTTAAGAAGTAGTTGATGGCGTTGTTGATGACGAACAAAACGGTGATGGACTGGATGGAGTAGTCGAATTTCTTGACCAGCAGATAGACGGCGAAGACGATGAAAATCTGGCGGCGCGAGCCTTCCAGGAACGTGAGCAGGTAGTAGAGCCAGTACTTGCGCCGCAGGTACATCTTCTTCTTCTGGGGCGCGACCGCGGTTTCGCAGGGTTTCTTGCAAAGCCCCCACAGGCCGACCATGGCTACCAGAGCGCCCACCACGGCGAACATGCCCTTGTAGCCCATGGCGTCGGCCATGAAATAGATGAGGATGCCCACGGCGATGTTGGCCAGGGCGGAGACGGCCCGGATGCGCGAGAGCACCACCGGGGCCTCGAAGGTGTTGAAATGCTGCAGGGTCAGCGACTGGTTGAGCGGCTCGTAATAATGAAAGCCGGTGGACATGATGAGCGTGGTGGCGGTCAACCCCCAGAAGCTCGGGAAATAGCCCGTGGCGGCCAGACCCAGCCCCAGGATCAGGATGGACAGGGAGGCGGCGCGCTGTTCGCTGAGGATGAGCAGCACATAGATGACGAGCATGGAGAGAAAGCCCGGCACCTCGCGGATGGATTGGACGAAGCCCACGGCGTCGGCCCCGAGGTGGGCGGTTTCCACGGCGAAATTGTTGATCAGCGTCTGCCAGGCCTGGATGCCGGCCGTGGAGGCGATGGTGGAGACGAGCAGGAACAGGAGAATGTCGCGGCGGCCCGAGGCGCAAAGCGCGGCCCGGGTGAGCTGGTATTCCGGCCGAGCCGGATCGAGGTGTGCT
>JBKICS010000065.1:0-4794 GCA_046567015.1 Acidobacteriota bacterium
GCCCAGGCGCAGGGCCTCGGCCGTGGAACACATGAGGCTTCGGGCATACGGCGGCTGGCAGTGCCGCGTGCCGCCGGAGAGCTGGGCCACGGCCATGACGTCCACCGGCACCGCGGCCAGATACGCCCGCAGGGCCCCCTTGTTGAGCATGATGCCCTGCACCGGAAAATTCCCCACCATCTCCAAGAGCCGCGGCAATTCCTCAAGCCCGGTCAGCATCCCCTCCATGACCCCGTGGTCCAGGGGCGCAAGCACCACCTTGCCCGTGTCGGGATGAAAAAGCCGCGCCAGCTTGCGATCGCTTCCGTGCATGCACCCTCCGAGAATATCTGTCGTTATCGATCGGACCACAAGGCCCGCGCGCCCTTTCGCGTCAAGAATCCCAGCGGCAGCCCGCGCCAGAAAAGTCCGGACCGGGGCGGCAGATCCCCGGCCGGCAGACTCTGGCCGGCAAGCAGCGCCTCGATACGGGAAAGCGTCGCCTCGTTCAACCCCGGCGCATTCGCCCCGAGCAACACCCGCGCCCGGGCCTGCGGGCGAAACACCCCGGAGCGGTACGTGCCCAGGGCAAACCCCTGGTAGCGAAACCCGGCCGGCAGCCCGGCCGCCCCGGCCGGCAGGAAGAACACCTTCTCGCCAAAGGCCCGCACCGCGCCCGGCGGGAGCATCGACGGATCGCAACCGGCCGCGAGAAGCGCCTTGTCCGGCACCGCCTCCCCGGGCAAGCCGCCGCCGTCGTCAAAGACCTCGCCCCCGATCTTCTCGAAAAGGGCCAGATAAAAGCCCTGGGCCGCCGAGGCCGCGCTGTCCACCCGAAGCACCCCGGACACGTCGCCCCGGTGCGGGGCCTCGAAGACGAACCCGGCCGGCGCGGCCAGGGGCACGGCGCGAAGGGGCAGATGGTCGAGGGCAAAGCGTGTCTGGTCCTCGTTTTCCGCCACATTGGTGGTGCAGGTGGAATAGAGCAGCCGCCCGCCCGGAGCCAGCAGGTCCGCCGCCGTGGCCAGCAGCCTGCGCTGCAAGGCGGTCAGCGGCGCGACCTTGTCCCCGGCCCAGATTTTGGCCGCCTGCGGATTCTTGTCTAGGGTTCCCCAGCCGCTGCACGGCGGGTCGAGCAGGATGTGCGTGAACGATCCGGCCGGCAGCTGCGGCTGCAAATCCGCCGAGGAGCAGGTGGCCGTGTTGGCCAGATTTTCCCGGGAAAGGGTCTGGCGCAAGGTGGCCAGCCGGTCCGGCGACGGCTCGTTGCCAAGCACGAAGCCCTCACGGCCCACGAGTTGGGCCAGAAACCCGGTCTTGCCGCCCGGGGCCGCGCACATGTCCAGCACCCGCGCCCCGGCCGGCGGGTCGAGCAGCAGCGGCGGCAGCATCGAGGAACGGTCCTGGATATGGATATAGCCGAACCGGGCCGCCAAGGACGAGCCAAGGGGCGTGGGCTCGGCCACGATGCGCCGGCACCACGGCGAAAACGGCTCCGGCTCGGCCGCATGGCCCGTGGCCGCCAGGAACGCTTCCACCAGTTCGCGTTGCCCATCCTCACACACCAGCCGAAAACTGCGCCCGGACGTCCTGCCTGCCCCTGCCGCTTCCCCGTCTGCCTCACAACATGCCATCGCCTCTCCTACCCCGCCGGCCACGCCTTGAAAAGCCCCGGCCAAAGTCCCGACAGGACCGGCCCCCGCCCGTGGGCCGGCAAAACGGCCTTGCCAAACGCCGTCCCCCTGCATAGGTATTTTCCGCCGACCGCGAAACGCCCCCAAGGAGCCTCCATGGATTTTCTTATGCAACTCGTCGATATGGTCCTGCACGTCGACAAATACCTCAACGCCATCGCCGCCGATTACGGCGTCTGGACCTATTTCATTTTATTCATGATCATCTTTTGCGAGACAGGACTCGTGGTCACGCCGTTTCTGCCCGGCGATTCGCTGCTGTTCGCCACCGGCGCCCTGTGCGGCGGCGGAGTCCTTGACCCCAACATCATCTTCTTCCTGCTCGTGTCCGCCGCGTTTATCGGCGACAACCTCAACTACTGGATCGGCCGCCGGGTCGGACCAGCCGTTTTCGAACGGGAAAAAACCCGCTTCTTCAAGAAGGAACACCTGCTCAAGGCCCACGCCTTCTACGAACGCCACGGCGGCAAGACCGTCATCCTGGCCCGGTTCGTGCCCATCGTGCGGACGTTTTCGCCGTTCGTCGCCGGCATCGCCCGCATGACCTACGCCAAATTCCTGGCCTACAGCGTCTCCGGAGCCGTGATCTGGGTGGCCTTTTTCGTCTACGTCGGCTACTTCTTCGGCAACCTGCCGTTTATCAAACGCAATTTCAGCGTCGCCATCCTCGTCATCATCATCATCTCCGTTCTGCCCGGGCTTGTCGAATACCTCCGCCACAAGCGCGCGGCGACCGCAGCCGCCGAAACGAAGTAAGCGCCGGGACGCTGCCCCGGCCGCCCCGCCCGGAACCGAACGAAACCACTTCGTGGCAACCCGGGCTCCAGGGCCAACGGGCAGCCCTCTCCCGCCGCCTGGCCGGCCTCCACAGCCCCTGGCCGGGAGAAGCCCTCCCGGCCGGGGCGCGAACAACGCCCTGGGCTGCCGGATTTCCCCGCTTTGCTGTCCCCAGCCGCCGTACACGGCGCGGCACACCAAAACCACAGGATGAAACGACCGCTCCCCGCCGCCCTCGGCCGGGAGAGGCTTTTCTGGCCGGGGCGCGGGCAACGCCCCGGGCTGCCGGATTTCCCCGATTTACCGTCCCCAGCCACCGGAGCGGCGTTCGTGCCAGACCCGGCGCAGCACGTCGGCATCGGGGCTGTGCGGGTTTGCGCCCGGGGCGGGAATGGGCAGGGCGTAGGTCTCGGCAAAGGGCGTCTGGCCAAGCAGTTCGTTTATGGCGTGGGCCAAGAGCACGGGCAGGGCCAGGACGTCGGCGGCGTTGTAGGCAAGCAGGGTTTCGAGGACGGCGGGATGGCCGTGGCGGGAATATTCGCGCCACAGGAGCACGGCCAGGTAGCCGTCGGCCCCGGCCAGGTCGCCGCGATCGACGCCGTAGCGTTCCTCGCATTTCTTGAGGCCGCCCTTGACGCCGATGCCGCACAGGACGTTTCGCAGGTCGATGTGGGCCTTGGGCAGTTTCGCGCCGAGGTGGGAGGTGAGGATGGGCGCGTCGAAGCAGCGTCCGTTGAAGGTGACCAGCACCTTGCTGGCGGTGATGTCGTCGACGAAATCGTGGAGGTTTTTGCCGTGGGCGTAGGTCCGGGCGGCATGTATGCCGTCGTAGAGGGCCACGGCGGTGACCTCGTTTCGGGGCGTGCCGTCGGTTTCGATATCGACACAGGCGAGACTGTCGCGGAAATCGAAGAACAACCGCCAGGCTTCGGCCGGCGGCAGACGCTGGGCGAACCAGTCGGCGTCCCCGGCGGCCAGGCGTTCCCGCGAGGCGCACAGTTCGTCGCGCCACATGGGAACCTTGACCGAGGCCAGGGGAGGCGTCTCGGCGTTTAAAAAGTCGTCCCAGGTGAGGATGCCGGCGGCCCACAGGCGGCGTTCGGTGGAGGGGCCAAGACCAGGCAGATGCAGGAAGGTATGATTGAGCACGACGGGTCGAGTACCCCTTTTCGCGGTGGGACTCAACCGTCTGGTCGGCGGCAACGGCATCAATTCTGCATGACTTCCGTCGACCCGGCGTATTTTTCCGCCGGGTTTGCACCGATCATTCCAAGAAGGAGCGCTCATGACGCGACCGATTGACGCCGCCCCCACTGCGTCGCAAAAGGGTCTCCCGGCCAGCGGCCGCCGGGAGACCGTCATTGCCCGGGAACTGTACCGAACCGGCTCGTTGCGGACGGATTTCGAGCGTCTGGCCAGCCCGGCCACGCCCATGACCGATGCCGACATCTTGAGCTTTTTGCTCAAGTATTTCCACGCCTGCCTCTACCCCGGCTCCCAGGACCATGCCGTGGCCCTGTCCGAAATCAGCCATCTGCTGGGCCGGTTTTACGACCTGTGGTCCGGCGAGACGCCCGCCACGGAGTTGCCCCTGCCCGGCGCGTACAGCGCCTATCCCATGCGCATGCTGGCCGATCTGCCGCGTACGGCCCATATCTTCCGGTCGGTGGCCAACCGGCCCCTGCCGCCGGACATGGTGCAGGATCCGTTTCTGGGCCTGGACCTGGGCACGGGCAGCGGCGTCATTTTGGCGGCGGCCTGGTTTCAGGCAAAGCGCAACGGCGTGGCCAGCACGCAGCTCTACGGCCTGGAGCTCGATGCGGCCGTCGGCGAGCGAAGCGGTGCGCTCCTGGCTTCGCTGGGCATTGGCCAGGTGCTGGTGGCCGACGCCCGGGATCCGGCTGCGTACGCCGGTCTGCCGGACGGACCGGTGGCCTTTGTGGGCAACGAGAACGTGCCGGCTCCCACGGCCCGGCTGTCGGCGGAACCGTTCAGCCAGATCCATGCGACCCTGTTTTCGACCCTGTCGCCGCGCCTCAAAAAGACGGTCTTTTTCCCGGAGGCCCTGGTGGTGCGCGACCGGGAGGCCGAACTGGACGTGGTTTTGTCAAAAAACAATCGGTTTCAACTGCCCCGGCACTACCGGGCCCTGCGGCCCAAGCCCCGGTCCATCGTCATCGAGGGCCGGCTGACCAAATTGTGGCAGGTGGGCAAGGATTTTCGGAAGCTTATCCCGGAGGGCTGGCAGTCGCTCATGCCGGGCCGCTGGTAGGAAAGCGGCAGCGATCGGCCTTTGGAATCCCGCCAGAATGCAGAGCGGTGCGCACTGCGCGGCAGGGCCAGA
>JBKICS010000066.1:0-5883 GCA_046567015.1 Acidobacteriota bacterium
GGCGGTGTCGCCGATCTTGAGCTTCTCATAGGTCCCGGGCTCCAGGGCGTCGCGCAGCTTGGAAGCCGGCAAAAGCCCGGTGACGCCGGGGGCCAGATTGACGAAGATGCCGAACTGCTGGCGGTTTTCCACTACCCCGGAGACGGTCGCGCCGATGGGGAAGGTCTCGGCCACGGTCTGCCAGGGGTCGCCGGCGGCTTCCTTGAGGGAGAGCGCGATGCGGCGTTTGGACAGGTCGATGTCCTTGACCGAAACGGTGACCACGTCGCCCGGGGAAACCACGTCCGAGGGCTTGGCGATGCGGCGCACGTGGCTCATTTCGCTGACGTGAATAAGGCCCTCGATGCCCGGGGCGATCTCGACGAACGCGCCGAAATCGGCCAGGCGCACGACCTTGCCTTCGACCTTGTCGCCAACGGTGAACTGTCCCTCGACGCTGTCCCAGGGATCGGCCCCGGCCTGCTTGATGGACAGCGAGATGCGGGGACGGCCCTTCTTGTCGCGGTCGAACGCCAGCACCTTGACGGTGACGGCCTCGCCCACGGCCACGGCGTCCTCGGCCTTCTCGGCCCGGGACCAGGACAGCTCGGACAGGTGGATCAAGCCCTCGAGGCCGGGAGCCACTTCGGCGAACGCGCCAAAGGGCACCAGACGGCTGATGATGGCCGGGACCACGTCGCCGGGGCTGACGGTCTCCAGGAAGCGCAATTCGGATTCGATGCGCTCCTGTTCCAGCAGCTTGCGGCGGGACACGACGATGTTCTTGCCGTCACGCTCGAAGGTGATGATGGCAAACTGGTAGGTCTGGCCCACATGGGCTTCGGGGTTGTCGGTAAAGGCCAGATCGATCTGGCTGACCGGACAAAAGGCCCGGCGGTGGACGATTTCCACGTCGAATCCGCCCTTGCGGGAGGCCGTCACCTTGCCCTCGACCGGGATGTTGTTCTCGTAGGCCTCGCGCAGGGCTTCCGCGCCGCCCTGGCCGGTGAGCGCCTTGGACAGGGCCACTTCGTCCCCGCGCACGGAGACGACATAGAGGGTGACCTCGTCGCCTTCGTTGACGGTGAGCTGTCCCGTTTCGTCGAGAAACTCGGATTTGTCAGCAACGCCGTCGAGCTTGGTGCCGGTGTCCACCACAAGGGTGGTCTCGGTCACCGCGATGACGGGTCCGGTGATGCGGTCTCCAACGTGGATTTCGCCGCCGCGTTCGGCCAAAGAGGCCTCCATGAGTGCGGCGAATTCGCCCTCGGCCGGCATTTCCTTGGTGTCCGGCGAATGGTCTGCCATGATCGCTCCGAAAAGATGGGGTGATTTTTGGGCGCGAAAGCGCCGGGGGGCAATGTAGCGCAGCGGCTATCCTTGTCAAATGCGAAAAAAGCCCTATCCTCCACAAAGCCGTCTTTTACGTGCAAGGAAAACGTCATATGGACCCAGTTACCCATGTCGCCGCCGGGGTGCTCATAGGCCAGGCGGCCCGGGATCGCTTCCCCGCCGTCAAGGCGTTGGTCCCCCTGTCCGCTCTGGCTGCCTGGATGCCGGATGTGGATAATATAGTTACATTTTTTGGTCCGGAAGCGTACATGCGCTACCACCGCGGCCTGACCCATTCCCTGCTCGGCGGGGCCCTTTTGGCCTGGCTTCTGGCCCTGGTCACGGCCCGGTTCGCCAAGGGGACAAAGACCGCCGGCCTCTTTGTGCTTTTTTATTTCGGCGTCCTCTCCCATCTGTTTCTTGACTGCATTACTTCCTATGGCACGAGCATATTCCTGCCGTTTTCCGATGCCCGGATATCGTTTCCGTCGGTATTTATTATCGATCCCGTCTACACCCTGGCCATGATCGGCCTGGCCGCGGCGGCGGCGTTGCGTCCGGCGGCCCGCAAGAAGCTGGCCGTGGCCGGTCTGGCCGTGCTGCTCGGCTGGCCGGTCCTGGGCTTTGGCGTTGGCAAGGCCGTGGCGTCGCAGGCCCGGTCGTTGCTCGCGGCCCGGGGGCAAGTGCCTTCGGAGGTCATTGCCCAGCCCGACGCCTTTTCCCCCCTGTGGTGGAAGATCATTGCCCGGGAAGGGGATACCTACGTGCTGACGGGCCTCGATGTGACCGCGCCGGATAGGCTGTTGCCCGAACGCCGTTTCGAGGTGGCCGGGCGCGACGAACTGGAACGGCTCGGCCGGGAGGCCCCGGTATTTTCCCAGTACGTCTGGTTCACGGATTTTCCGGTTAAATCCGCTGCCGCCACCCCGGATGGGGCAGCCATCACCTTTCAGGATCTGCGGTTCATGGCTATCAATCCGCTGGTGACCAAGGTGCGCGGGACCATGGTGCCTTTCACGCTCACCGCCTACCTCGACGGGGCCGGCAAGCTCACCCGGGCGGTCTTTTCCCAGATGGGCAAGGGCGAGATGATCCTGCCCCGGACGGGCGTCCACGCGGCCGGCTTCGGCGGCGGTTGATTTTTCGCTCTTCGGCTCTCGCAGCAAACCGGCCCGGAACGCGCCAAGCGTTCCGGGCCGTTTATTTTTTCCGTCGCGCCTGCGGCCATGCGCCTGTTGGTCGCAGCCCCCTTTAGGACCATTTGGGGGGTCCGGGAGCCTTAGGCCCCCGGCCGCCGGCACTCTTCCCCTCTTACTTCGCCGGCCCCACGGGCAGGCAGATTTCCGTGAGCAGTTCGTCGGGCGGCGTGGTCTTGGGGTCGTTTAAGTAGAATTCCAGGCCCGGCCCGGCCGCGAATTCCCGGCCAGAGTTCGCTCCCCAGACGCCGCTGAGCCAGGCATAGGCCGGGGCGAGCAGGGTGTAGGGGCCCTTGACCACGGCGGTGGCGTATTCGCGATCGCCGATGACCGCCACCGGCAAATCCGGCGTGCCGGCAAAGCTGTCGGGCACGGTGATGCAGGCATCGTAGCGGATTTTTTCCGGCGGCGTGATCTGCGGATTGTCGTGGCCGATGCCGACAAACCGGGTCGCCGGGCCGAAGAGCCCCAGCGGTCCGGCCTGGGCGCACAGGGTCTCCCAGGCCGCGCCGCACTGGTCGTAGGGGCCGACGTGGCGCACGCAGGCCACCCGAAGCGGCGGCAGTTTCTTGATGCTGACGTCTAATTTCATGCTCACGAGTTCCTCCAGAATGTTGGGTGTCCGTTGAATGGCGGCTGGGGGGAGGCCGGCCCGGCAGGCTTTGCGCCAAGCCGAAGGCGTCATGGCGTAGGCGGCCCGGAAGGCGCGGCCGAAGGCCTCCGGGGAGTCGAAGCCGGCATCCAGGGCGACGTGCGTCACGGTTTGCCGCGTGTGACACAGCCGTGAGGCGGCACGCTCCAGCCGCAGCCGGCGCAGACACGCGCCCACGGTTTCGCCGGTCATGCCGACGAACACGCGGTGGAAATGATAGGGCGAGAAATGCGCCGCCGCCGCGACGTCCGCCAGGGACAACTCGCCGTCGAGCCCCGCTTCCATCACCCGCATGGCGGCCAGCACCCGCCGTTCCCAGTCCTTCCGCGTCGCCGTGGACATAGACCCTCCGTGGAAACGAGACATACCGTTCTTTGGGAATGCCTGCCTGATATTTTTTGCGCTTTTGCCGACGTCTGGACGAAGATCCAACCCGGGCGGTATAGGCCGGACAGGGCAGGCGGCGTCAATGCCGGTTTGTCGCCGACAGACCTGTGCTCCCGCGCCCGGAGGCCCTTTCATCAGCCTGCGAAGGAGACCGCCATGGCCTATAGCGTCATCCTGGCCCACCCTGATCCCGGCAGTTTCAACCACGCCCTGGCCGAGGTAGCCTGCCGGGCGCTAACCGGCCTCGGCTACGAGATGCGCTTCCACGACCTCTACGCCGAGGGTTTCGATCCCGTGCTTCCGGCCGTCGAAATCGGCCGCGATGCGTCGTTGCCCCCGCTGCTCGCTCGGCATTGCGCCGAAGCGGCCGCAGCCGAGGGCTTCGTCATCGTCCATCCCAACTGGTGGGGCATGCCACCGGCCGTGCTCACCGGCTGGGTGGACCGGGTGCTGCGTCCGGGCGTGGCCTACGAGTTCCTGGAAGGCGACGGGGGCGAGGGCGTGCCGAGCGGCCTGCTTCCGGCCAACGCCGCCGTGGTGCTCAACACCTCCAACACCGCCGCTGAACGCGAAGCCCGCGTCTTCGGCGATCCGTTGCAGCGTATCTGGAAGGACTGCGTCTTCGGCCTTTGCGGCGTGACCAACGTGCGCCGCCGCATGTTCGAAACGGTGGTCACCAGCACCCCGGCCATGCGCCGGGCCTGGCTCGACGAAGCGTCCGCCCTGGTCGCCCAAACCTTCAACCCCGCCTGACAAGGAGTCCGCCATGCCGTTTGTCAACATCAAGATCACCCGCGACGGCGCCACCGCCGAACAGAAGGCCAAGGTCATCGAAGGCGTCACCAACCTGCTGCGCGACGTCATGGGCAAAAATCCCCAGACCACCGTGGTCATCATTGAAGAGGTCGACACCGACAACTGGGGCATCGGCGGCGAGACCGTCACCGCGCGCCGGGCGAAGGGGTAGGGGAAGACCGAAGACGAGGAGAGAAGAGTGGGGCGCTGCCCCACGCCCCGCCGGGGGCCTGAGGCCCCCGGACCCCCCGCATGGGTGGGACGGACTGGCGGGAGGGCCGGGGGAGGCGGGGCTCGTTCAGGCGAAACGGATGAGGTAGACGCCAGCCAGAAGCAGGAGGGAGCCGACAAGCCGCTTGCCGTCGAAGGCGATGTGCGGAAAGCCGAGCAGGGCGAAATGATCCATGGCCATGGAGGCCCCGATCTGGCCGGCCAGGGTCAGGGCGATCATGGCCCCGCCGCCGATGCGCGGGGCCAGGATCACCGTGGCCGTGACGAAAAACGCCCCCAGCGTGCCGCCGATCCAGTACCACCAGGGCGAGGATCGAAGCGCCGAGGCAAACGGCACCCCTTGCCCCATGACCGCCAGGACAACCCCCAGGGCCACGGTGCCGACCAGAAACGACACGAAGGCCGAGGGAATCGCCCCGTCCACCACCCCGGCGAGCTTGGTGTTGATGCCGGCCTGGACCGGCATGAACATGCCGGCCACCAGGGCCAGGATGAGCAGGAGATACTGCATGGACGCTCCGGGCTGTTAGTAGCGTTTGTCGATGACGGTCTTGCCGATGGGGGCCAAGGCCAGCCCGGCCAGCTTGAGATGCTGCAGCGCGAAGGGAATGCCGATGATGGTCACGAAATTGGCCACGGCCGCCAGCAGATGCCCGATGGCCAGCCACACCCCGGCCAGCACGAACCAGATGACGTTGCCGATAAAGCCGAAGGTGCCGGTGCCGATATCCGGCCCGGACACGTCGCGGCGGTCCACGACTTCCTTGCCGAACGGCCACAGGGACAGGTTGCCCAGGACGAAGCAGGCCCTGGTCCAGGGCAGGCCGATGATGGTGATGGCCATGACCACCCCGGCCAGATACCAGCCGATGGCCAGCCAGAACCCGCCGAGGACGAGCCAGAGGATGTTCATGAGGAAATTGACGGGCTGCATGGAAAGCTCCTTGGCTTAAGCGTTGGGGAGACGGGAGAGGAGGGCGGCCACCGCGCGCAGATGGGATTTTTCCTCCTGGGTCAGGGTGGCGTACAGGGCCTTGGCCTCGGGATCCTTGGCGCGCTCGGCCATCCGGGAATAGAGGTCCAGGGCTTGGGCTTCCACCGAGGCGGCCAGCTCCAGGGCTTCCTGGGCCGAGGCTGGTTCCCCGCCGAGCTGTTCGAGAAACGCGGCAGCGGGCAGGCCGCCTTCGAGTTCGGGGCCGGTGGCCGCCAGCAGGCTGGCCAGATCGGACGCTTCGCCGGTTTCCTTCTCATAGAGGCTGTGCACGTGGTGCAGATGGCGGTCCTCGAAAACGGCCAGCCGGGTGAAGGTGG
>JBKICS010000067.1:0-4309 GCA_046567015.1 Acidobacteriota bacterium
CCCGGGCCAGGGCCGCGTCGCCGGCGGCAATGCCGGCGCTCGTCGCCTCCGGCTTGGGCGCTTTGCCGACGCTCGTCGCCTCCGGCTTGGACGCTTTGCCGCCCTTGGCCGCCGAACCGCCGCAACCGGCCAGCCCCAACAGACACCCCACCACCATCACGGCGGCCGCGGCCGCCCGGAATTGACTTTTCACCCTGGCTTCTCCTCTCACCCTGCCCCGGGTCATAGCAGACCCGGGCAAAGGGGTAAACACGGGGCCTCGGCGCACGATCCACCATTCCTGGATTCGTTCCCTTTTCCGACGCCCGGAAAATGGCCCTTGGCCGCAGCTCGCTCCATCAATCCTGGAACGCTCGGCCGGACTTTGGCGGTCCGGGCCACCGGCTGCCCGGGCAACCGGCTTGAATCATTTGCGACAAAAAGAATCAGCCGCGGTTTTTCAACATGGCACGATTCTTCCTTAGCATCGGGGGAACTGACGATCCTGCCAGACCGAATCACGCACAACACGGGAAGCACGCCATGAAACGACTGCATAGGGACGAGCGAGGCATTGCTGCCGTGGAAGCGGCGCTGGGCATGTTGATCCTGGTCCCGCTGCTGCTGGTCCTGGTCGAAGCCTCGCGGGCCTTGCTGGAATACTCCCTGCTGCAAAACGCGGCCATGGAAGGGGCGCGCATGCTCTCACGGCAAAACGGCGACGAATCGGGTGTTGCGGATTACGTCAACAGCCTTTTCACCAACGCCGACGGAACCTCCACCGTGGAAGGCTCGCCGCCCTCGGTCTTAATCGGCGCGCGTGACGCGAACAACAACGTAACAGTGCAGGTGGACCATGCTTTCACGCCCTTTTTCACGCCGGATTCCGGCTCGTCGTCTTTTGACCTTATGGGGACGAATTCCCTCACCCTTTCGGCCAAAATCGCCATGGCCCTGCCTGCCGCCAACTAGCGAGTCTCGGGAACGCGGCGCGTCCAGCCTCCTGGTGGCCGCGAGCCTCATCGCGGTCATGGCCGCGGCCGGCGTGGCCGTGGACCTCGGCCGGGTCTACGTGGAGCGCAACCGCCTGCAAAACGCCGTGGACGCCGCCGCCCTGGCCGGCAGCCTGCAGCTGCCCGACGACCCTGACGTCAGCAACGGCAAGGCGGCCGCCGCCGCCACCAGCAACCTGCTGGCCAACGACGCCGACGCCACCGACATCGTGGTGGAATCCGGCGGCGCCACCCGCAGCGTCTGCGTGTCGGCCAAGGCCGATGTGGACATGACCATTTCCAAGGTCATCGGCACCACCGACCAGACCGTGACCGCCGAGGCCTGCGCCGGCTACAACGACATCGAGCTGGTCATGGTCCTCGACGCCACGGGCAGCATGAAGGGAGCGCCGATTACCAACGTCAAGGAAGCGGCCACCAGTCTGGTCAACCTCATCATGCCGGCCTCTTCCGACGCCGCCACCCGGTCCAAGATCGGGCTCGTTCCCTTCCAGGGCAAGGTGCGCATCGACGGCAACGATCCGGTGACCGCCGAGCAGAACCCCGACGGCAAAGGACCGGGTTGCCGCAACGCCGACGGCAGCCTCAACAACGGCAAGCTCAAGGTCGAGTATTCCCGCACCACGACCAAGAACAACATCTTCTACGGCTACACCTTAAGCGGCGTGAGCACGTCCACGGACAAGACCTGTTCCGGCATGTCGCCCATCCGGGCCCTTTCCTCGAACAAAAGCGACATCCTGAGCAATATCTCCGACCTCAATGCCGGCGCGGTGACCTCGGGCACGATCATTTCCGAGGGCATCAAATGGGGCCGCAACGTGCTGTCCCCCGAAGCGCCCTACGTCGAGGGCAGCACGGACAAGAAAGTGCGCAAGATCATGATCGTGCTCACCGACGGCGACACCGAGGACGGCCGTTGCGGCGGCAACTACGCCTCGGGTTCCAAGACCATCAACACCTATTGGACCAACGCCTACTTCGGCCAGGGACTGAAGCCCGACACCTCGGCCTCGCCCTACTCCACCCTGTCCACGGCCACCCTGACCCTGGCCCAGATTCCAGACTGCAAGGACGGCGGACTGCTTAACCAGTACGTGTTAAACGAAGCCACCCTGGCCAAAAACGACCTCAATTATCCCGTGGAAATCTTCTCCATCCGCTTCGGCGATTCCGATTCCACGGATAAAAGCCTCATGAAGCAGATCGCCTCCTCCAAGGCCGGCACCGACGACCATTATTTCGACGCGCCGGACGAGGCTGGCATCAAGGAAATGTTCAAAAAAATCGGCCAGCAGCTCGGCCAGCGACTGATGACCAAGAAAGAAGCCACCACCGGAACGCCGTAACCGGCAACCAGCGAGCCTTTATGAAGACCGGAACCCATACACGCCCGAAGCGGCCCCGGGGCGGACACGGCCAGGCCGGGAGCCTGGCCGTGGAAATGGCCCTGGTGCTGCCGGTCCTCATCACCATGGTGCTCGGCACCATCGAGATCGCCAACATCGTGCGCATCCAGACGACCATGGACAGCGCCGTGACCGCCATCGCCCATGACGCGGCCATGCACGAAACCACCCAGAGCTCGGCCGCGCAGTACATGAGCGACAAAGGACTGCTGCCCGGGGTGCGACAGTCCGACTCGGCCCCGGCCCCGAGCCTGACGCTCACCCCCCCGGCGACCTCCACCTGCAAGGCCACGCCGTGCGCGCCCTTCGAGGTGAAGCTCACCTACACCTACCAGGCCCTCAGTGACCTCATGAAGCCCTTTTTCGACAACATCAAGCTGACCGCCTCGGCCCGCAAGATCTCCGAGCCGTGGTAGGCAGCCAAAGGACGTCCGCCATGAACATCCGACTTGCCGCCATCGCCCTGGCCGCCCTGCTCCTGTGCTGCGCCCAGCCCGGCGCGGCCGCCACCAAGGACAGCGTGGTCAAATTCTACCAGTCCTATCTCGCCCTGGTCAGCTCCGGCGACTTCGTGACCCTGTCCCGGGACCAGCCCGAGGCCTACGACGCCAAGTTCGACGCCATCGCCAAGGATGCCGGTTTCGAGGATTCCGCCGCCGCCCTGGCCGCCGCCGAAACCTACGGCGGCGACAACGACGTCGCGTCCCTCAAGCAGGCCGTCAATGAAAAGATCCTGCTCCAGTACAAGCCGTACCGGGAGTAAACCGCCGGTCATTTCGGGAAGCCGAACCATAAACACGGGGGCGGCCCGGGGAAATGTCCCCGGGCCGCCCCCGTGGCGCTTAGGCCCCGCAGCCGGCCCGGCGTCCGCGATCAGAACAAGGATTTGAAGCGATCGAGCAGGCCGATGAGGTGTCCGGACGCGGCGGCCAACCCGATGGCGGCCAGCACGACGGCAAAAAGCGCCCGCAGGAGCAGGCGCCGGGCCATGGGGCTCTCCAACAGCGCGCCAAGGCCCGACCCCATCATCGGACGGGACGGGGCCGGGATGATGTGCTCGGAGCGCAGCAGGCGGTAGATCCCGGCCACCGAGACGAGGCAGATCGCCAGCGCCAGCAGGTTGTCGACATTGTGGAAGAAAGCGCTGATGCTCGAAAGAAGGCCGCTGCTCCCCGAGCCCAGGCCGGCGACGGCGTCGAGCACGTTGTGCTCGGAGCCCTGCAGCTCCTTTGCCGAGCGTACGATGTCGGCCGCACCGGCCATACCCGTCCTCCTCGCCTGCCTTCGCGCGCTGCGCGCGCAAAGGTCGTTTCCGGCAATATTCGGTCAAACCACGCATCCGCGGGGATGCGTCGCGCCCCCTGCGCCAGCGGTGCAAAGCCGTCGTCCCGTCCCGTGCCTGGCGGCCGGCAAAGCAGCGCCGCGCGACTTGCCGCGCCTGCGCCGCCCCGCGCTCCGGCGGCTGTCGCGCCCCTAGTGCTTCATGCCGCCGAACATGGCCGCGATCCGGATGCCGGCCGGGCCGAGAATGACGATCAGCAGCGTCGGGAAAATAAAAAACATCAGCGGGAACAGAAGCTTGACCGGCAATTTGGCGGCCAGTTCCTCGGCCAGCTGAAAGCGCTTGGTACGCATGGAATCGGCATAGACCCGCAGCGTCTGGGCAATGGAGGTGCCGAACATGTCGGTCTGGATCAGCATGGCGACCAGGCTGCCCAGATCCTCCAGGCCGACCCGGGCGGAAAGATTCTTGAGCGCTTCGCGCCGGGATTTGCCGGCCCGAAGCTCCAGAGTGAGCAGCCGCAGCTCGGAACTTAAAATGGGATCCTTGTGGGCCAGCTCCACGCAGACCCGGTAGATGGCCGCGTCCAGGCCCATGCCCGCCTCCACGCAGACCACCAGCATGTC
>JBKICS010000068.1:0-8107 GCA_046567015.1 Acidobacteriota bacterium
ACCCCGTTAAAAATTTCTTCCAGTCGGGGGGTCCGGGGGCCTCAGGCCCCCGGCCGCCGGAGGCATCTTTTCTGCCTCTCCTCTCCTACACCGCCTTCACGCCGGCGTGCAAAAAGACGATGCCGCCGGCCATGGCGCGGTAGCCGACGTCGGCGAAACCGGCTTGGCGCATTTCTTCGGCCAGGGTCGCTTCCTCGGGGAACTCCCGGATGGTTTCGGCCAGATAGCGGTAGGCTTCGTCGTCGCCGGAGACGAGTTTGCCGATTTTTGGCAGCACCTGGCGCAGATAGAAATTGTACAGCCCGCCCCACATGCGCCGCTTGCCGGTGCCGAATTCCAGCACCATGAGCCGTCCCCCGGGCCGGATGACCCGGGCCAGCTCGGCCAGGGCGTCCGGGCGCGGCCGGATGTTGCGGATGCCAAAGGCGATGGTGGCTCCGGCCACCGAGGCGTCGGGCAGGGGCAGGACGCGGCCGTCGGCCACCACCGGAAAGATGCGCCCGCGCTCGGCCTCGTCGAGCTTGCACCGGCCGGCCAGCAGCATGGGCGCGCAGACGTCGGCGGCCAGCACGCGGCGTTTGCAGCGGCGGGCCACGGCGATGGAGACGTCGAGCGTCCCGGCGGCCAGATCGAGGATCGGCCCGAGGGGCAGGCCGGGGGCGAGCAGCGCCCGGACCATGGCCCGCCGCCAGGCGATGTCCAGGCCCGCCGAGAGCACGTGGTTGAGCAGGTCATAGGAGCCGGCCACCCGGCCGAACATGCCGGCCACCCGGCGGTTGTCTCCGGGAACGGGCAGATCAGCCATTGTCGCGTCCGCCCTTGGCCGTGGCCGTCCCTGCCTCGGGCGCGGCGACGTCCGGGACGCGGCTTATGACCCGCAGCACTTCTTCGTAGATCGGTCCGAAATGTTCCGTGAAGTTGCCCGGCGAAATGCGGCCGGTTTCCACGAATTTGACCACGATTTCCTTGGTCACCTGCAAGGCCAGGTTTTCGCGCTTTTCCATTGGGCGTCCTTTGTGGCCGCGCCGCGTCCCAGGGACGGCCGGCGGCCTATCGTCTCGGGCCTTGGCCCTCGTAGCTTCATGAAAAACCCGCCCGGTGGGGGAAATGGCCTTGGACCGTCCAAGGGCAAGGGCCGGGCGGGAAAAGGGAAAAACCAGGGGAGGCACTCCCCTTTTTGCGCAGCCCCTAGCACGACCCGGCCGGCGCGTCGAGGCCCGCCGGGTCGCCCCGGCCGCAGGGAAAGGAGCCGGGCCGGGGAATCGGGATACCCCTCTGGGGGACCGGCGGCCTGTGGACAGTCCGGGCAGCCAGAGGACCGGCATCTGGGAAATCGGGCCAGCTCCTGGGGGGCGGCGGCGTCGCGCGACACGCCTCCGGTCATCGGGGCGGGCAGGGAAGCAAGGCGGCCTCGGGCGTTGTGATCGACGGCGTATTTCCGTAAGATCCAGAGGAAATCCGAACCCCAGGCAGCGCCTCCCGAACGGGTCGGCGCGCGGCCGGAGTGGGAAGGGAGGAACGACGTCATGCCGGAAGTCTTGTCCCTGCCGCCGGGAACGGCCATTACCGGGCCGTGGTGGTTTTTCGATCTGCTGCTGGTGGTCGCCTTCGCGGCCCACCTGCTCGCGGTCAACGTGGCTTTGGGCGGCACGCTGCTGGCTCTTGTCGCGCCGGGAGCCGGCCGTGGCGTCGCAACCGCCCTGGCCAAGCGTCTGCCGGTGGCCGTGGCCGTGGCCGTCAACCTGGCCATCCCGCCGCTGCTTTTTGCCACGGTGCTCTACGGCCAGTTCCTCTATACCGCCGCCATCCTGTCGGCCGTGGCCTGGCTGGCCCTGTTCCTGGTGGTCATGGCCGCTTATGCCTTGCTGTATGTCTTTCAGCCTCGGGCCGCCGCGCCCGGCTCGGGACTGGTCGCGGCCGGGGCGGCGGCGCTTTTGCTGGTGGCCAGCCTGACGCTCGTCAACGTCTCGGTGCTCTCCCTTCGCCCGGATATGTGGAAGACCGCCTACGATTTCTCCGGCGGGTTGGCCCTGGCCCTCGGCGACGCCGCCTTTTTGCCGCGCTGGCTGCATTTCCTGGTCGCCTCCCTGGCCGTGGGCGGGCTGGCCCTGGCGCTTTTCTCCCGCAAAGCGGCCGAAAGCGACCCTGAGGCGACTGGCCGGTTCCGCCTGGGGTTGAACTGGTTTCGCCTCGCCACCCTGGCCCAGATTCCGGTCGGGTTGTGGTTTCTCCTGTCCCTGCCGCGCCCGGTCAGGGAGCGGTTTTTCGGCGGCCATCCGCTGTCCACCCTGGCCTTTCTGCTCGGGCTTGGCCTGGCCGCGGCCGCGCTCTTAAACGCCTTTCGGGGGAGGTCCGGGCGCACGGCCTTATTCACCGTGCTGACGGTGCTGGCCATGGCGACGGTGCGCGATCAGGTGCGCCAGGGCTATCTGGCCCCGCAGTTCACCCCCGAGTCACTGCCCGCCGTAACCCAGGCCGGTCCCATCGTCCTGTTCCTGGGCTGTCTGGCCGCCACCGCCGTGGCTGCGGTCTGGGCCGTCTCAAGCTATCGCCGCGCGGCGCAAAAGGGGTAGGGCATGGAATTTCCCGTCTGGCAGCTGTCCACCTTGGGCGGCGGGTTTTTTATCATCGTCATCGCCGTGCTGCATGTCTTCGTGGCCCATTTCGCCGTGGGCGGCGGCCTTTTTCTGGTCCTGACCGAGGCCAGGGCCCGCCGGCTCGGCTCCGCGCCGCTGCTCACCTATCTGCACCGCCACACCCGGTTTTTCCTGCTCCTCACCATGGTCTTCGGCGGCCTGTCCGGGGTGGGCATCTGGCTGACCATCTCCCTGCTCTCGCCCCAGGCCACGCTGGTCCTGGTGCGCTCGTTCGCCTGGGGCTGGGCCACGGAATGGGTCTTTTTCGCCGGCGAGATCGCGGCGCTGCTGGTCTATTACTATGGCTTCGACCGTCTGGACGCCCGGCGGCACATGGCCGTCGGCTGGCTCTATTTCGCCTTCGCCTTCCTGTCGCTCGTCGTGGTCATCGGCATCATCGGGGTCATGCTCACCCCTGGGGACTGGCCGGCCACCCAGGATTTCTGGGACGGCCTTTTTAACCCCACCTTCTGGCCGGGGGTGGCGCTGCGAACGGCCCTGGGCCTGGTGCTGGCCGGGCTGTTCGGCTTCGCCACGGCCCTTGGCATCCCGGACGAGGACGCCCGGGAGGACATGCTGCGCACGGCCAGCCGCTGGGTCGTGGCCGCCGCGCCCATGCTGCTTGTGACCGGCTGGTGGTACGTTGGCGTGCTGCCCGAGCCGGTGCGGGAATTTTTCCTGCGTCGCGGGAGTGAAATCAGCGCCTACCGGGCCGCCTGGCCGGCTCTGCTCGTGGGCGTGGCCGCCGGAGCCCTGGCCCTGTCCCTGCGCCTGCCCCTGGGCTTGCGCCGGGTGTTGGCCGGCTGTCTGCTGCTGGCCGGCCTGGGCCTGGTCGGGGCTTTCGAGACCATGCGCGAGGCCGCCCGCAAACCCTGGCTCATCCCGGGGCTGGTGTGGTCCACGGACATACGGCCCGGCCAGGTCGCGCCGTATGACGCGCCGGTCTTGCCCCGGGCCAAATGGGCCAGAATCAAGGCGGTCACGCCGGAGAATCAGCTTGCCGCCGGAGCCGAGCTTTTTACCCTCCAGTGCCTGGCCTGCCACAGCGTCGGCGGCCCGGTCAAAGACATCCGCAACTACACCGGCCATATCGGGGCCGAGGGCGTGGCCGCCTACCTCACCGGCCAGGGCAAGATTTTCACCCACATGCCGCCCTTCCTCGGCTCCCCCGACGAACGGGCCGCCCTGGCCGCCCACGTGGCCCAGGATCTAAACGGCCGCGTGCCGCAACCGGCCAAGCCGGTGGAGATCACCCCGCCGGAAGTGGCCATCCCGCCCTTTGACCTGGAAAACGCCAGCCATCTGATTCTGGCCGTGGGGGAGCTCGGCGTGGTGGCCATGGCCGGCTGCGACGGTTCCTTCTCCCTGGCTGTGCCCGGCAACGGGCTCAAGGCCGTGGTGGTCAAGCGCGACGTCCTGCCCGAGGTGGTCGTCGAAGGGGCCAGCGTGCGCTACGCCGCCCCGGACGGGGCGAAAAAGCCCGGCGCGCATCTGGATTTCTGGAAATACGCCAAGACGCTGGTGGGCAAGACCCTGCCCGAGAACACCTCGGTTACGGGCCTGACCCCGGACGGGGCCATGACCCTTGCCGGCAAGGCCTTCATCGCCGCCGGCATCCCGGTTTCGCCCTACGCCGACAACGGTACGGTCAATCCCTATCCGGTCTTCACCGTGACCGCCGCCGACGCCGCCGGGAAAACCCTGGCCGAAACCAAGGCCGCCCTGGCCGTGTCCACGGAAATGGGCTGCAAGACCTGCCACGGCGGCGACTGGCGCGAAGGCGGCGATACCGGCGTGGCCAAGCCCACGGCCGAGGCTATTCTGGCCGTGCACGACAAGCGAAACGGCACGAAGCTGGCCGCAACCGCCGCCATGGGCGAACCCGTGGCCTGTTTCGGCTGCCATCCCGACGCCGGTCCCAATGCCGCCGGCCTGCCCGGCCGGCCGGAGCTGCTTGGCCTGTCGGCGGCCATCCACGGCTTCCACGCCTCGTACATGGCCGGCCTTGGGGCCGAGGCCTGCAACCGCTGCCACCCGACCTCGCCGACCGGCGTCACCCAGGCCCAGCGCGACAACCACAGCGCCGCCGGGGTGGGCTGTCCGCGCTGCCACGGTTTCCTGGAGGACCACGCCCTGTCGCTTTTGGCCCACGAAAAGGCCGCCGGCAAGGCCGCCGCCGTCCGGCTCATGGCCCCGCTTGCGCCGCGAAGCGTCACGAGCGTCGCCGCCGTGCATCCTCGGGCGGCCTGGGTCCAGCTCCCCGACTGCCTGACCTGCCACAAGGACTTCGGCCTGCCGGCTAAGGCCGCCAGCGCCTTTAACGTCTGGACCAAGGACGCGGCCGGGCTTTTCCGCAACCGCACCGAGGACACCGGCAACATCCCCTGCATCGCCTGCCACGGCAGCCCCCACGCCACCTACGTGGCGATCAACGACTACGGCCTTGACGTCAACAATATCGCCCCAATGCAGTACATGGGCGCGCCCGGGGTCATCGCCTCGGGCAAGCGCTGCGACGTGTGCCACACCGTGGAGATGGAGGGCGACGTCCACCATCCCAACATGATCAAATGAGAGAAGCAGACGGGGAGGGACCGGCATGAAGACGTTGATCTTGCTGGCGGCGCTTTTGGGGCCGGCTCCGGCCCTGGCGGCCGGGGCAATGCCCGTTACGCCGCAGATGCGCCAGGCCCTGCAAGCCAAGATGTACGAGGAGTGCCTGGCCAAGGCCGGGGACTTCGCCCGCCAGGGGTACAATCAGGCCCAGACCGCCGCCATCTGCAAATGCTCCACCCAGCAGACGGCGGCGCTCATGAATTCCCAGACCGTGGCCTACATCCTGGAGCACGGGGCCATGCCGGCCGAGATGCAGCGCAAGGTGGCCTCGGCCACCAACGGGTGCATCAGAACCAGCGTGGGCGTCAGGAAGTAGCCGGGCCGACACAAAACGCGCCCGCTCCAGCAGAGTGGAGCGGGCGCGTCGAAGGGCCGCCGGAGCACCGGTGGTTCGCGCCCAGCACGAACTTCGACTGCCCAGGTCCGTAACCGACCGAATGGTCAGCCGGCGTCAAGAACCCCTTCAAAAATTTCTTCAATTGCAGGGGTCCGGGGGATCATCCCCCCGGCCGCCGGAGGCTTCTTCCGTCTTCCTCCCCGACCGCCGAAGCATCTTCTCAGATACGCACCAACTCGTACTCCGGCCGCCCCAGGCCCATGGCCGGGCCGTGGACAAAGGTCACATCACCGCGCGTCCACTTCCACAGGGCGGTGAACTTGTCCTCGCCAAACCCCAGGCCGTGTTCGAGCTTGCACTCGGGGCAGGCCGCCTGCTCGTTGACGAGGTCGAGGCAGGCCTTGTCCAGCGCCACCGGGTCGGTGGAAGCCAGAAAGCCGATGTCCGGCACGATGGGTGCGTCGGACCAGGGCACGCAGTCGCAGTCCGGGGTGACGTTGACCAGGAAGTTCACATAGCCCACCCGTCCTGCCTTGCCCGCCACCGCGCCCAGGGCGTATTCCACCAGCCGCTCCATGAAGGGCACGATCTCGGTGTGCCAGTTGATGCTCATGGCCTTCTTGCGGCAAACGGTCAGGCACTCGCCGCAGCCGATGCAGGCCGCCTTGTCGATGACCGCCTTTTTCTCGACCATGGCCGCCGCGCCCACCGGACAGACTTTGACGCACTCCTCGCAGCCGATGCACTTTTTCGCGTCCACCACGAAGCGCACGCAGTGCTGCTCCTGCTTGCCGGCCCGGGGCGCGCAGCCCATGGCCAGATTCTTGACTGCCCCGCCGAACCCGGCCAGTTCGTGGCCCTTGAAATGCGACAAGACCAGCAGGGAGTCCGCCCGCACGATGTCGCCGGCGATCTTGACGCGCTGGAAATGCTTGCCGGCAATGGGCACCTCCAGGACATTGGTGCTGTCCAGGCCGTCGGCGATGATCACCGGCGCGCCGAGCACGGCGTAGTCGAAGCCATGCTCCACGGCCGTGGTCAGATGGTCCACGGCGTTGTGGCGGCTGCCGGAATACAGCGTGTTGGTGTCGGTGACGAACGCCCGGCCGCCGCAGGCCTTGATGCGCTCCACCATGGCCCGGACGTAGGTGGGGCTTATGTGGGTGTCGCAGCCGCGTTCGCCGAAATGGACCTTGACCCCGGTCAGGTCGCCCTTGCGCACGACAGCGTTGAAGCCGGCGGCTTCGTAGAGTTTTTTCAGTTTTGCCGTGCGGTTGCGATTGGGCGTGCGGGCCCGCAGGTCGGCGAAATAGACCTTGGCCGGTTCCTGGCTGGCGTCCTGGGTCATGACGAACTTCCTTTCTTATCGTCGCCGTCGGACAGGTCCGGCCGGCGGTTGGCGGTGTTTTCCAGGGCATCGAGGCGGGCGTGCAGGGCGGCGAGCTGCCGGGCCGCCTCGGCCAGATGCGGTTGGGCGAATTTTTCCAGGGCCGGTGCCGAGCGCAGGTGCAGGTCGGCCTGGGGAAAGGCGATCTCGATGCCGGCTTCCCGGAACAGCCGGTCGATGGCCCCGCGCACGACGGACATGGCCGTCACCGCGCCGGAAACGTCGGCCAGCCAGACCCGCAGCCGAAAGTCCAGGGTGCTGGAGCCAAAGTCCCAATGGAGCACGGCCGGCGGCGGATCGGCCAGCACGTCCGGGCACTCCCTGGCCGCCGCCAGCAGCAGCTCTCGCACCTTGGCCGTGTCCGAGCCATAAGCCACGCCCACGGAAATGTCGCGGCGCACGCTCGGATCCTTGTGGCTCCAGTTGACGATCTTGCCGGACACCAGTTCGGAGTTGGGCACGAACACCGTGGCGTTTTCGTTGGTGAGCACCTCGGTGTTGCGGATATTGACTTCCTTGACCACCCCCTGCCCCTCGCCGAGCTGGATGGTGTCCCCGGCCTGGACCGAACGGCCGAAAAGCAGGATCAGGCCGCTGACGAAATTATTGACCGTGGTCTGCAGGCCAAAGCCAATGCCCACGGACAGGCCGCCGGCCACCACCGCCACGCTGGTCAGGGACACCCCGAGCACCGCCATGGCGAATACGACGTACAGGCCCCACCACAGGTAGGTGTTGATGGTTATAAGCGTGACCTTGGCCCCGCGTTCGACGCCGCGGCGGCGACTGGCCATCTCGGTGATAAAGGCCGCGGACAGGGCAATGAGCGCCCGGGCCACATAGTAGCCAAGCAGCAGCAGCACCAGCTTTTGCAGGCTGATGCCCACGGATTCCACCCGTGTTTCCGTGGTCAGCACCTCCAGAAAGACGTTCTCGCCGCCGAACTGGTTGGAGAGCAGCCACAGGAAAAGGAACAGGCAGGCCAGGAAGAAAAACGGGAACCCGGCGCCGGCCAAGACGCCCAGGAACAGCGGCAGCCGGCCGTGGCGGCGCTCGATCTCCCGGCGGCCGAAATAGCGGGTGATGCGGGCGGCGAAACGCAGGGCCAGGGCCACGTAAAAAAGGCCCGAG
>JBKICS010000069.1:0-7002 GCA_046567015.1 Acidobacteriota bacterium
CGCCGCCCGCATTCTGGCCGGAGCCGGCACGAGCAGGCTCAGGCCCGGGAAAAGCGTGCCGCCGTGGTAGTCGATGCGGCCGCTTAAGGCGGCAAATCCCGAATATTCGATCCGAGCCACGCCCTCGACCCGAAGGCCCTCCGGCCCCTCCTTGACCACGAAAGCGTGGGGGCCGGGAGGGATGCCGGGGCTTAAGCGGTGCAGGGTATTGAGGCAATAGGGCTGGGGCGGGGAAAAGCGCAGGTCGAGCACCGGTTCCGGGCCGCCCTCCAGGGGCGAGAACAGCTGGAACGACGGATAGCGCCCCTCTTCCCGCTTGAGGCTGGCGCGGTAGGCCGTCTCCACCAGCGTGATCAGCCCCGGGCCGGACAGGGCGGCGGCATTGGGCGAAAGCCGGGCGGCCAGTTCCAGGGGGCCGGCCGGCCCCGCTCCCGGCATCGGGTCGCATGAAGGCTGCATTTGCGCCTTGTAGGACCGCGCCCGGCGGCTGTCAAACCCGGCCCGACGCCCGACGCCCAGCGCCCGGCGACTACGGTCCGTCGGCCCGGCTTGCGCCCACGGCCTGGGGCAGCGCCGCCGCCAACGTCGCCGCCGTGGGGCCGTGGCGCACCATGAGCCGGCCCGGGCCATCCCCGGCGCTCTCCAAAACGAGTTCCGTGTCCCCGGCCGCCCACAGGCATACGGCCCGGTTGCCTGTGTCCCGGCACAGGGGCGGGCCGAAATCCCTGGTCAGCCGGACGCGCAGGCCGGACGCGGCGGCAGGGTCGGCCAGGGCGGCATCGATGGAAAAGAGCCGGTCTTGGTAAAAGGCCAGGATCGGATCGACCAGGACGAGTCCCGCCCAACCGGCCTCCCGCCGTCCGGGCGCGGCGAAATAGGCCAGGCTGTCGGACAGCTCGGCCGGCAAGGGCACGTCCTGCCGGACCAGGCCGGCTATCGGGGCGTCGCCGAAGGCCAGGCCAAAGAGCCGGCGCGGCGGTTCGACCGGCCGGGAACAGGCCAGCAAGAGCAGCAAGCACACGCCCCAGCCCACGGCGCGGCGGCGCAGGCCACGAGCCGGGCGGATAGCCTGGATGACACGAACAGGGGTTGGCATGGGCGTTCTCCAGTGGGCTCGCGCGGCTTTTGCCGGTTGTTGCGGCCTTGTTCGGCAGGTTCTGCATTGCCGCCCGGGGGGACGGCCGAGTCATCCCGGACGCAACAGTCTTGATCTATGCAGAATGACAAAAACAACAATACAGAACAAAAGTTTTACATACTACAAATAAGTATGAATGCAAAAAAATATGCACCTCAACGGCAATCAATAACCTTTACTGCAGATAAAACATCTCCATTTCTACATTCATTTTCCCCGGCTTGACCCCTGACCAGAACGTGTTATCGTGCGCCCCACCCGCAAAGCTGTGACGATTTTTCCTGCACGAGCAGCATGCTGCGTGAACAATTTTTCATGAATCGTTCAGCAGCCGGCTGCGCAAGGGATGCAAGAGCCGCTGTTCCCCTGCCGCCGAATACGCCGCCGACCCCGACTGCCCCAGACACGGTGTGCGGTCGAGGCGGCAGGAATCGCCGCAAACCCTGAAGCCGTCCCAACCGGAAGGACCAGTATGCCCTATCCGCCGCTGCGCGACCACGCCCGCCCACTGTTTTTCAAATCCCGTCGACGGTCCTGGCTGGGTTACGGGCTGGTCCTGCTCCTGCTCCTCGTCGGCGCCGCAGCCCTCATCGTCTGGGCCGTGCCCCGCCGCACCGTGGCATCGGTCCCGGTCGGCCCGCCCCATCCCCTGGCCAGCGCTCCGCCCCTGCCCGCGCTGCCGGTCGATCCCGCCGGCAACCTGTTTGAGCGCAGCGAGGCACCCCCTCCAAGCGAGACGCGAACCGAGCAGGTCAAGCCCGGAGAGACCCTGGCCGGCATCCTGGGCGCGCATCTGGCCCAGGACAAACTGGCTGCCCTGGGCGATCCCGAGGATTTCTCCTTTTCCGACCTGCGTTCCGGCCAACCCTACCGGCTGACGCTGCGCGACCGGGAACTCGTTTCCTTTGAATACGACATCAGCCCCACCGAAACGCTGGTCATCGACGAGTCCGATGGTGAACTGGCCGCCCGGGTGGAGACCAAGCGATGCGAGGCGCGCCCGGCCCTGCTTCAGGCCACGATCCACTCAAGCCTCTACGAGGCCGTGACCGAGGCCGGCGGCACCGCCCTGGAATCTTCCTGAAGCGCGGGCGTTGCCGGCCGCCGACCGGATACATTGGTTTCTGTGTTGACGAGCGTGGATCGATTCTGATGGTTGGGGAGGTCGTGGCCGGGGACCGGCTGGCCGGGCGATTCACCGCGCGACGTCTTCCCAAGCCTTCGCGGTGGCAACGGCCGAGCGCCCTTAGTAGCGCAGGCGTTCGAGGATGAGGTTGCTGACCAGAAAACCGTTTTTGGTCAGCCGCAGGTGGCCGCCGCTTAGGCGGATGAGTTCCTTTTGCCGCAACGCGGTAAGGAGCCCTTCATTTTCCTTGACGAAATCGATTCCGGTCAGCCGCTTGTACAGCGACAGCCGCAGTCCCTTGGCCGTTCGCAGCGACAACATGACGTATTCCCGCACCCGCTCCTCCCGGGTAAGGGCCACGCCGCCGACGCCGCACCGGCCGGTCTTGGCCAGGGCGGCCCAGTCCCGCACCTCGCGCGGATTTTCATGGCGCACCCCGGACAGGGTGGACACCGCGCCCGGCCCCAATCCGAGATAGTCCCGGCCTTCCCAGTAGCCGGAGTTGTGCCGGCTTTGAAATCCCATGCGGGCAAAGCTCGATATCTCGTATTGCAGGTAGCCCTGCTCCTCCAGATACTCGGCCCCGTGCACGTACATCCGCCCCTGCTCGCTTTCCGGCGGCAGCGTAAGCCCCCCGGTCTCGGCCTCGGCGGCAAAGGGCGTGCCCGGCTCGATGGTCAGGCCGTAGCAGGACAGGTGTTCCGGGCGCAGGCGCACCGCCGTCCGCAGCTCCTCAAGCCAGGCCCCCTCGCGCTGGCCGGGCAGTCCCCAGATGAGATCCAGGGAGAGATTGGCGAATCCGGCCTGCCGGACCGCGTTGACGGCGGCCAGGGCGGTCTTGCCGTTGTGGGGCCGGCCGAGGCAGGTAAGCGACGCGTCGGAAAAGCTCTGCACGCCAAGGCTCAGGCGGTTGACCCCGTAGCCAAGCAGCGACCGCAGGTAGGCCACGTCCTGGGCCGAGTCGGGATTGGCCTCGAAGGTCCATTCCACGGCCGGATGCAAGTCGAAATGCTTGGGAATTTCCGGCAGGATGCGGGAGAGCGCCCAGCCCGGCAGCAGGCTCGGGGTGCCGCCGCCGAAATAGACCGTCTCGACCTTGGGCCGGCCGAGTTTCTTGCCGAAGTGGCGGATTTCCAGCGGCAGGGCGGCGGCGTAGACCTCCACCTCGGCCATGTCCAGGGGCTTGGAGACGAAGGCGCAGTAGCGGCATTTGCTGCGGCAAAAGGGCACGTGGATGTAGAGCAGCATAGGGATTGGCGGCGAACGGGCGCAGGCCGGCGACTTCGCCGAGGGTCGTTGTAGGGGCAAACGGCCCAGCCGGCAAGCCCGGGTCGGGCCGCCGCCCCCGGCCCTCTCCTGCGGTTTCGGCCGGTCCGGCGCGGAATCCGAGGCTGCGGGTCTGTCGCCGGAGCCCACGGCGGTCCCTGCCGGCGCTCGCCGGGGCCTCGGCTTTACGGCCCAGGCAAAGCGTGTCAAATTTTCGGCCCAAGTTTCACCTCATCTTCATATTCGGGTGCTACTGCTTGGGGCGGCCCGGGCTCGCTACGCCCAAGCCGCCAAAGGAGAATGCGCGTGAACAAGCTTTTCAAATACGACGGCCTCCAACAGCCCGACACCATAGCCGCCTATCTCGAGGCGGTGCGCGACGGCTTCGCCACTGGCGAAATCACCCTGACCCAGGGCGAGGAAGTGCTGACGCTCGCCCCCAAGGGCCTGGTGGCCGTGACGGTCGAGGGCAAGCTCAAGGGTGAGGAGCGCAAGCTCAAGCTGACGTTTCGCTGGAAGGATCGCGAGCAAGAATGCAACGCACCCTTGCTCATCACCGCCCGGGACGCTGACGATGCTTGAGATCGAACGCAATTTCAAATTCCTGCTCGTCGAGGTCGAACGGCAAATCGACGGGGCCCTGGCCGTGCTCGAACACCGCGAGGAAAAAGCCATCGCCAGGATCGAGGCCCGCGACGACTATATCGACAACTTGAAAAGCGTCATCGAGAACGCCTGCTTCGCCACCCTGCACGGCGAGGCCCGGCCCACCGCCCCGGAAGTCGCCCGCATCCGGGCCTTCCACATCATCGGCAGCAATCTGGAGCGGGTGGGCGACCATGCCGTCAACGTGGTGCGTCAGACCCGCCACTACGACGATCCGGAATGCATCAAGCAGTATGCCTACAAGCCGTTTTTCCAGGAGATCAAAAACGCCCTGGCCTGGATGCCCAAGGCGGTGCTGGAACACGACATGGCGGCGGCGCTCAAGATCTGCCGCTGCGAGCTGCATCTCGACCGGCTCTACAAGCAGGAGTTCGACCGCATCCGCGACGAGTTGCGCACGGGTTTCAACACCGGCGACCTGCTGACCACCATTTTCATCTTCCGCTATCTGGAACGCATGGGCGACGCCCTGCTCAACGTCGGCGAGGCAGCCATCTTCGCCATCACCGGCGACAAATTCAAGATCCGCCAGTTCACGGCCCTAAGTGACATCCTGGCCGAGTCCGGCCATGAAAATCCCCTGTCCGACCTCGAATTCGAGTCCATCTGGGGCACCCGCTCGGGCTGCCGCATCGGCCGGGTGCTGGAACGCGGCGGCGAGGACGACTGCCACAAGGAAGTCATCTTCAAGGACGGCGACACCGAGAAGCTGCGCCAGGAAGCGGCCAACTTCGCCCGCTGGGAAGTCCTCATGCCCGGCCTGGCCCCGCGCCTGGAGGCCTTTCGCGAGGGCGACAAGACCAGCTCCATGCTCATCGAGCTGCTGCCCGGCCAGACCATCCAGGATCTGTCCCTGGCCGGCGACCGCGCCCTGCTCGCCCGGGCGCTTTTCGCCCAGTGCCGCACGGCCGAGGCGATCTGGAACAAGACCCTGGCCCCCGGGCCCGTGGCCGCCGGCGCGGTCCGGCAACTGCGCGCCCGGCTGCCCGAAGTGTTCTCGGTCCACCCCAACTTCCGCTTCAAACGCCGGACCATCGGCTCCTTCGTGCTGCCGTCCCTGGACGAACTGCTCGACGCCGCCGAGGCCGTGGAAAAGACCCTGACCGCGCCGTTTTCGGTGCTCAGCCACGGCGACTACAACACCAACAACATCCTCTACGACCCGGCCGAGGACCGTATCCACTACATCGACCTGCACCGTTCCGCCGACGCCGACCTGATCCAGGACGTGTCGGTCTACATGGTGTCCAACTTCCGCCTGCCGGTGTTCGACAAGGCCCGACGCCAGGTTCTAAGCGCCGTCATCCTGGAGTTCTATCGGTTTGCCGCCGCCTTTGCCGCGTCCAAGGGCGACGCGACCTTCGACATCCGCCTGGCCCTGGGCCTTGGCCGGTCGCTGATCACCTCGACCCGGTTCGAACTGAGCCAGCGCTTCGCCAAATTCATGCTGCACCGCGGCGTCTATCTGCTGGAGCGCGTGGCCGGCCACGTCGGCGACCCGGCCACATTCCGGCTGCCCCTTGGCTCGCTGTGCTACCAATAATTTCGCCAACGCATCGCAAGGAGGACATGATGAAACGAATCGGCGTGGTGGGCATCCCTGGCGGCTGGTCCACCCTGCGGCTTCTGGACGCTCTGGAGACGCGAACCGGCTATCGCCTGTGCATCGACATGGCCAAGGTTCGCCTGGACCTGGAAACGGGCAAGGCTTTTTTCGAAGGCACGGACCTGACCAGCCTCGATGGGCTCATCGTCAAGAAGATCGCGCCGTCCTACACTCCCGATGCCCTGGACCGCATGGAAATCCTGCGCTTCCTCCATTCCGGGGGGCTGCCCGTCTTCTCCGACCCGGACAGCATCTTTCGACTCATTGACCGGTTAAGCGGTACGACCGTGCTGCGCCGGGGGGGCATCCCCATGCCGCCGACGGAAATCACCGAGGACATCGAGGAGGCGGCCTCGGCGGTGGCCCGCTACGGCCGGGCCGTGTTCAAGCCATTGTACAGCTCCAAGGCCCGGGGCATGACCGTCATCGAGAACGGCCCGGATATGCGCGAGGAGATCGCCGACTACAAGGCCGCCGGCAACCGGGTCATGTACATCCAGCAGATGGTTTCCCACGCCGGCGGACACCACGACCTTGGCGTGTCCTTTCTCGGCGGCACCTACCTGGCCACCTACGCCAGGCAGGGCAGCGGCAACTCCTGGGACACCACCACCCGCACCGGCGGGCGCTACGTGCCGCACGAGCCGTCGTCGGAGATCATCGAACTGGCCCACAAGGCCCAAAGCCTGTTTCCTGGCATGGCCTTCACCTGCGTCGACGTCGTGGAGACGCCGGCCGGCGCGGCCATCTACGAAGTCTCGGCTTTCGGCGGCTTCCGGGGACTGCTCGAGGCTTGCAACGTGGACGCCGCCGCGGCCTACGCCGACTACGTCCTGGAGCAGCTCCGATGAGCGGCCCGACCATCGCCGGGCTCATGGCCCCCATCCTCGAAAGCGCCCCCCGGGCCTGCCGCCTGGAAGTCACCTTCGACGACGTGACCGTGGTCGTGGCCTCCAATTCCCAGGCACTCATCGACAAGCTTAGCCGCTACTTCAGCGATTTCCGGGGCAGCGGCGGGACCACCGTCATCGAGGTCACGGCCATCGAGGCCGAGCCGCCGGCATTCGACCTGCCCCTGGCCGTACATCCCCGGGAGCCCGGCAAGACCAAGCTCAAGGAAGCCTCCATCGACCTGCCCGACGGCCGCGTGGTGCGAAAGCTCCTCACCGGACTGGTTTTTCTCTTCGGCCAGGGCAGGAA
>JBKICS010000070.1:0-7366 GCA_046567015.1 Acidobacteriota bacterium
CGTTGGGGGGTCCGGGGGCCTCAGGCCCCCGGCCGCCGGAGGCATTCTTCCCCCTATAGCGCATCCACGACTGCAGCCTTTTCCAGCAAGTCGCGCCCGATCAGGGCCAGGTTCTCGCGCCACAGCCGGTCGGCGTCGGCGTCGGACACGCAGTATTCCAGCTTGATTTTGTTGCCGAGCACCTGGCTGACCTGCGCTTGGGTTTGCGCCTTGGCCAGGCTCGATCCCTGCTTGTGGGCCACGCGCACCGTGCCGTCGTAGACGCAGGGATGGCCGGCCAGAAACGAACGGATGTCGCGTTCCAGATCGTCGAACTGGGTGGGGTTGAAGCGGATGTCGAAGGGGCCGGCCTTGTCGATGGCCTGGCGCGAGAGCAGATGGCAGCAGCCGGACACGGACAGGCAGGGCCGGACGTAGGCGAATAGTCCGAGGTCTGGAGCGCCCCGGCAGGGTTCGCAGACGAAGAGCCGCTCCTTGACCTCGGCCAGGCTCGGCTGGCCCATGTTTGGGGGGAAGAGGTTGAAGTCGGCGGACTGGTGGTCGCGCGGCGGGTCCATGTCCGTTATGGCGCAGCCGACCGCGCCGCTGGAAGGATGCTCCCGGGCCGTGGCGAGCAGGCGCGAGAGCCAGTCGGCTTCCGGGAAGGCGTCGTCGTCCAGGAAGGCGACATGCGTGCACGCCGCCACTTCGGGCAGGGCGAGCAGCCAGTTGCGGGCTCCGGGCGCGCCGATGTTGACGGGCAGGCGCACACTGACGAACCGGTCGGCCGGGAACAGCCTGGCCACGCCGGCCAGCATCTCGGGCGTGGCGTCGCTGGAGCCGTTGTCGAGCACGGCCACCACGGCCTCGCCAAGCTCGGTTGCGGCCAGATGGGTCAGGCAGTCGTGAAAGAGCTCGGCCTTATTGAGCGAATACAGGCACACGGCGGCCTGGCCGGCCTTGGCCGGGGGCGGGGCGAGAGCGGGTTGGGCCAGGGCAAAGGCGCGCAGGGTCAGATTCACATGGTGCGGCAGGGCGTTCCTGGCGGCCAGACAGGCGTCCAGCGCCCCCTCCCGGTCGCCCAGGCGTTCCAGGCAATGGGAGGCGGCCACGGCTGCGAAGAGCCCCCAGGCGTCGGCGTCAAGGGCGGCAAGACGGGCCAGGGCGACTTCCGGAGGCCGGCGCAGCACGGCGAATTCGGCGGCCAGACGGGCGAAAAGCGGCGGCGGCAGGATCGAAGCAAACCCGGCCAGCAGACGTTCGGCCTGATCGGAGTCGGGCAAGCGGCACAGGGCGTGAAAGGCCGGGGCCAGCCGGGCCAGGCCGGCGGCGCGATCGCGGCTGGACACGTCCAGATAGCGGAGAAAGAGGTCGGGGTCGCCGCTGGCCGCGATGACCGCGTAGGGGACGTCGTCGTCGGCCAGTTCCGGCAGGTCGGCCAAAAGGCGCGTCATGGCGGCGGCCCGGGGCGGCAGGAAGGGGGCATTCGCCTGGACCTTGGCAAGCTCCGCCAGACTTGGCGCATCAAAGGGATCGAGCTGGGCGGCGTAGGCCAGCAAGCCCTTGGCGGCGGCGGAGCAATCGGGCTGTTCCGGCCCCTGGGCCAGGAGCAGGTTGGCCAGGGACAGACGCAGCTCCTGTTGCTGGGAGGTCAGCGCCCAGATGGGCAGGGCGCCGACTATGCCTTTCAGGAAGTGCGGACCCGGCTTGGGGAGCGGCGGCAGGGCGATGCGGCGCGGATCGATGGGCATGGCTTTTCCCTTGAGGGCAGAGGTGCTAGGGTGTCCCTGGCAACTACCCGGCCCCCTGCCGAAAGTCCAATCCCGGTCCCGGTTTCCAGGCGACCAAAAGGCAGCTGTTCCATGCAGTCGAGTTCACTTCCCGCGGCGGCGGACATCCTGCGCGCCGGCGGGTGCATCATCTATCCGACGGAAACCTATTTTGCCCTGGGCGCGCTGGCCACGGACGCGGCGGCCCTGGCCCGTATCGTGGCCATCAAGGCACGCCCGGCCCACAAGCCCCTGCCGCTGCTGGTCGGCGACATGACCCAGCTTGTCGCCGTGCTGCCCGACGGCTTTCTGGGCGGGCCACTGGGGGTGGATTTCGCCGGTCTGGTCGAGCGGTTCTGGCCCGGACCGTTGTCCCTGGTGGTTTCCTGCCGTGAGAGCCTGCCGGGGCTGGTCACGGACGGGCAGGGTCGGGTGTCGGTGCGCTTTACGCCCCATGAAACGGCGGCGACGTTGTGCCGCTTGGCCGGCGGGGCGCTGGTCGCCACCAGCGCCAACGTCAGCGGCGGCACGCCGGCGGCCCGGCCAGGCGACCTCGATCCGCGGGTCGTGGAGGCGGCCGACGCCCTGGTCACCGAGGGCGTTTCCCCGTCCGGCGGCCCGGCCTCGACGGTTGCCGGCTTGCTCGGCGCGCAGCGGCTTCGGCTCTATCGCCAGGGCGCCGTGGCGGCGTCGGCCCTTGAAGCGGCAGGATATCGGCTCGTGTCGCGGTAAGATCTGGCCCTATAAGGGGAAATACTGCCCCATGGGCCAGGGCAGACGTTCGTGTCGTGATCGGCCCGGCGGGCGCGAGCCGCCACGCCGCTAAAAGCGCAACAACCCCCTCAGTCGCTCTTTTTTTCCCCAATGCGCCACAACTTCTCCGCCACATGCCCGAGCCCCCAGAAACTGACTGCCAGTATGGTGAAAAACAACACCTTGTTGGTGGCGTCCCAGAAGAATTCGAAAAAACGCGTGTAGCAGTTGATCAGCAAAAAGGTCATGCCGAAGCCCTTGACCGTGGCGTTGTCGTGGCGCAGGCCGTAATAGATGGCCCAGCCGGAAGCGGCGGCGAAGAGCAGCGACCAGTGGAACAGCTCGATCTGCTTGACCCGCGCCCAGGTCGTTTCATCCCCATGGTTGCCGAAGATAGAGAGTATCCACAAGGCGATAAACAGATAGAGCAGTCCCATGACCAGGGTGGTGTGCTCAAACGGCCGCAGCTTTTCCCGGTGTTGCAGGGCAAGCGCCGCCGCCGTGAGCAGGCCGCCAAAGAGCGTGAAGCGCAGCGGATAGTTCATGCCCAGGTAGTACGCGCCCCAGCCCGAGGCGTACCCCGTCTCGGCCCCGAGCCAACCCCCGAGAGACAGCAGGGCGAACAGCCAGATGAGCCCCGATCGGAAACAGTAGCCCAGCACGCCGTAAATGAGACACGACAGCAGGATGAGCAGGGAGAAATGGCCGCTTTCCTTGCCCAGGGCCAGGCCGAGTTGGTACACGGCTCCGGCCACGGCCAGGACGCCCAGGAAAAAGATCGCCTCGTTGCTGTAGCTCTTTTCCGGGCGCCTGGCCCGCCGACGCAGGCCGAAGGCGAAGATGGCCCCGGCCGTTGTTGTCAAGCCGAGGCATTTGATCAGGGGTGGGGCATTGAACAGGACATGCAGGAGTTCGCGCAGGTACTTGTCGCCGGCAATGGAGGCCACGGCGGTGATGAGGCAGATGATGGAGAGCAGAAAGGAATATTTGCCCAGGGTCTTCCAGTCGAAGGGGACGATCTCGAGGCTCTCTTCCAGAACTTGGGCCGTTGCCGGGTCCAGGCGCTGCGTTTCCCGCCAATGGGTGATGGCTCGGCGCAACACGCCGGCTTCCCGTTTGCTGACCTGCATGGCGAACCCTCCCTGGCCTATGATGGAATCAAGCCTCCGGCATCCCCTGGCAACCGATGCGTGGAAACCGGTGCGTGGAAACCGGATGGTCATCGCTTGCTGCGTGATGCAATCCAGCCGCCGGCATTCCCCGGCAATCTCAATACGGTGTCCAGGTTCGCTCTCCCGTTACGGCCTCCCAGGCCGCAACGCAAGGCGTGCCGGGGATGGCGTGCCCAGGGGCGTGGTTGTCAACCCGGCCGGGCACCTTCCAACAGGCCGCGCAGCCGCTCCCAGACCGCCTCGACCGTGATGGCGGCCAGACAGGGCAGCGGTCGCGGGCAGTCGGCGGCAAAGGGGCCGGAGGTCACGGCCACGCAGGGCGAGCAGGGCAGATCGGCTGTGACGCACGGAAACCCTTGCGGCCCCCACTGGTCCGGCGCGGTCGGCCCGAAGAGCGCCAGGCCGGGTACGCCGTGCAGCCCGGCCAGATGGAGCGGGCCGCAGTCCGGGCCAATGACGCAGCGGGCGGCGCACAGGACGGCCGAGAGCGCTTCCACGCTGTCCGGAGCAATGATCTCGCCGCCGGACAGGGTAAGCCCGCGTTCCCGCTCCGCCGGCCCGAGCAGAAACACGGGCCGCAGGCCATTTGCCCCGAGGACTGCGGCCAGGGCTTCCAGTCGGTCCACGGGCCAGGCCTTGTCGGGATGCCCGGCTCCGGGCACAAGCAGCACCGTGTCGCCCTCCGGCGCATGGCGGCCGAAAAAAGATTGAAACATTTCCCGGTAATCGTCGGCAAAGGCGATGCCGCAAGCGGCCAGGGCCTCGCGGTACAGGCGGCGCGGCGCTGCCCGCCGGCCGGGTGTAACTCCCTGCAGGAACAAGAACTGCGGCGTATCGGCCATATCCGGCCGCACGGCCAGGCCCGGGCGGGCCACCAGCACGTTTTGAAGGACGCCGGGCCAGCAAGTTCCCGCAAACCGGGCGTCGAGCCCCCGGCGCAGCTCGGGCGGGCAGGGCGAGGCCAGGGGGGCAAGGTAGCCGGCCAGGGACGGGCGCACGGCGAAATGGGCGGGAACACCGGAAAAATGGCGGCGCAGGGACAAGAAAACTGGCCAGGCCAGGAAGAAATCCCCAAGCGCACCGGCATGTTCCAAAACGATCTTGTCAGGGGCCATCATTTCGCGTACCCTCGGTAATGGAAAAAGACGTTTCTTTATAAACGCTTGAAGCTTCTTTCCCGAAAAGGTGGGTATCCCGCCGCATTTCCCGGGAAAAGCGTCCGGCGGAGCACGGAGATTGCGCCATGGCCCTCGTCAAACCCTGTCCCCAATGCGGCCATCCCATCGTCCACTACCGCAATCCCGTGCCCACGGTGGACGCGCTGATCCACATCCCCGGGCGCGGCGTGGTGCTGGTCGAGCGCCAGAACGAACCCTACGGCTGGGCCCTGCCCGGCGGTTTCGTCGATTACGGCGAACCGGCCGAACTGGCGGCCATTCGCGAGGCCAAGGAGGAGACCGGGCTCACCGTGGAGCTGATCGGCCTGCTCGGCGTCTACTCCGATCCGTCCCGCGATCCCCGGCACCATACCTTAAGCGTCGTCTACATCGCCCAGGCCGTCGATCCCGACGAACTGGCCGCGGGCGACGACGCCAAGGGGGTCGGCGTTTTTCCGGTGGGCCGCTGGCCAAGCCCGCTGTGCTTCGACCACGCGCGCATCCTCAACGATTATGCCGTGTTTTTGAAACAGATCAATCCGCATGCGCGGTGATGCCGACGGGACGTTGTTGGAGTTTGTTGGAGTTACGGCACGAGGCGTGTCGCCGGCCTCGTCGGAACGGTTTTTCGAGCGGACAGCATACGAGCACTGATGCACGGCCGGGGACGCCCCGCCGCGCTGTCGGAGAACGCAACCGGCCATGCCGAGGAGAGCGATGAAGTTTCATCACAAGGTCCTCTTTGTCGCTTCGGAAATGTATCCCTTCTCCAAGACCGGCGGTCTTGGGGACGTCATGGGGGCGTTGCCCAAGGAGCTCAAGCGCCAGGGCGTCAATGTCGCCCTGATCGCTCCCTACTACGGCCGCCTCAATCACGGCGACCACCAGTTGCGGCTGATCTATTCCAAGTGCCGCGTCGGCTATCCCTGGGCGCCCATCACCGCCGACATCTACACCGCGACCTGCGACGACGTGCCGGTCTATTTCGTCCAGCGCGGCGAGTATTTCGACCGCCGGTTCTACTACAACACCCACGACGGCGACTATTTCGACAATTGCGAGCGCTTTCTCTTTTTTTGCCGGGCCACCATGGCCTGGGCCAGCCGCCTCGACGGCGCGCCGGCCATTGTCCACGCCCACGACTGGCAGGCCGCCCTGGTCCCGGCCTACCTGCACTTTTTGCGCCCGGCCGCCCCGTTCTGGCGCAACACCAAGACCATCATGACCATCCACAACCTGGCCTTTCAGGGCCGGTTCGCTTCGCGGTTGTTTTTTGATTCCGGGCTGCCCAAGGAAGCCTGGGGCATCGACGGCGCGGAGTTCTGGGGCGATTTCAACCTGCTCAAGGCCGGCATCGCCTATTCCGACATCATAACCACGGTGAGCCCCACCTACGCCCTGGAAATCCTCTATTCGCAGTTCGGCTGCGGCCTGGAGGGCATCCTGTCCAAGCGTTCCTCGCAGCTGCGCGGCATCCTAAACGGCGCGGACTACACCGTCTGGGATCCGATCAACGACCGCCACCTGCCCAGCACCTACAGCCCCGACGATCTGTCCGGCAAGGACATCTGCAAGCGCAACCTCGTGGCCGAACTGGGCCTGGACCGCCGGTTCTTAAAGCGTCCCATCCTGGGGTTCATCGGCCGCATCCGCGACCAGAAGGGCATCGACCTGCTCATCGACATCATGGGCCGCATCATGGACAAGGACGCCGCCGTGGTGGTCCTTGGCGAAGGCAGCCTCGATTACGAGGCCGTGCTGCTGGACATGATGGAGAACTACCCCGGAAAGCTGGCCGTGCGCATCGGCTACACCGAGGATCTGGCCCACCGCATCCAGGCCGGTTCCGACATCTTCCTCATGCCCTCGCGCTACGAGCCCTGCGGCCTGACCCAGATGTACGCCCTGCGTTTCGGCACCCCGCCCGTGGCCACGGCCGTGGGCGGCCTGCGCGACACCATCGTCTCCTGGCCCGATCCCGAGGCCACGGGATTTACCTTCTCCGACCCCGATCCCGAGCTGTTCTACCGGGCGGTGCTCGACGCCCTGGAGATGTGGAACCAGCCCGAACAGTGGCGGGCTATGGTAGTGCGGGCCATGCGGGCGGACTACTCCTGGGAAAAGGCCGCCAAGAACTACATCAATCTCTACCGGGAACTCGGGGCGGACATCTAGGCCCGTCTCCTGTTTCGCGACGCAAGCGACGGCGGATCGTGCCCGGTCCGTTGCTCCTGCTTGCCTCTGACGGCAGTGCCGCCCTGGCGGCCAAAGGAGATCCCCATGCGCCAAGCCAACGAACCCAACATGCCGTGCCTGCCCGTCGATCTCGGCGAACTCGATATCTTCCTCTTCGGCCAGGGCAAGCACTGGGACCTCTACCGCGTCCTCGGCGCTCATCCCCACGAGGGGCCCGAAGGGCTCGGCTACCGGTTCGCGGTCTGGGCCCCCAACGCGCGCGGCGTATCGGTGACCGGCGATTTCAACGACTGGACCCCGGGCCGCCACAAGCTCCATCCCGTGGCCGCCTCGGGCATCT
>JBKICS010000071.1:0-4245 GCA_046567015.1 Acidobacteriota bacterium
GCCGGGCGTCTGGACAGCCTGGTCAGCATGGTCGGGGAACTGGTCATCCTGCAATCGCGCCTGCGCCAGGCCGCCCGGGCCAGGGACGTCGACGCCGTGGTCGAGGTGGACGAAGACCTCGAACGGCTCACCGATACGTTGCGCGACGTGGCCCTTGGCCTTCGCATGCTGCCCATCGGCTCGGTGTTCAGCCAGTTCACCCGGCTCACCCGCGACCTGGCCGCCACCCTCGGCAAGGAGGTGGAGTTCGTGGCCCACGGCGGGGAGACGGAGCTGGATAAAACCGTCATCGACCGCATCAAGGATCCGCTCGTGCATCTGCTGCGCAACAGCCTCGACCACGGCCTGGAAACCCCGGCCGACCGGCTGGCCGCCGGCAAGGCGGCCTGCGGGCGCATCACGCTTTCGGCCATGCACTCGGGCGGCAACGTGGTCCTCGTCATCGCCGACGACGGACGCGGCATCGACTTGACTGCGGTGCGCCGCAAGGCCGTGGAACGCGGCCTGATTCCCCCCGAGGCCGAGCCCACGGAAAAAGAGCTTTTCGACTGCATCTTCAAACCCGGCTTCTCCACCGCCGCCACGGTCTCCGACGTGTCCGGCCGGGGCGTCGGCATGGACGTGGTCAAGCGCAACATCGAGGCTCTGCGCGGCACGGTGGACCTGGCCAGCGACCTTGGCCGGGGAACCACAGCCACCATCCGTCTGCCGCTCACCCTGGCCATCATCGACGGCTTCAACGTCATGGTCGGCGGCGACTCCTTCATCGTGCCCCTGGCCAACCTGCGCGGCTTCCAGGAACGGTTCACGGACGGCGAGACGCGCACGGTGGAAACCTTGGAGCGCATGGGGGAACTGGTGCCGGTGGTCAGCCTGCGCCGCCTCTTTGCCGTGCCCGGCGAACAGCCCGGCTACGAACGGGTGGTCATCACCGAAACCGACGGCGAAACCGTGGGCTTTAGCGTAGACCGGGTCATCGGCCGGCAGCAGGCCGTCATCAAAAGCCTTGACGACTGCTATCGCCACCTGAAATGGATTTCCGGCACGACCATCAACGGCGACGGCAGCATTTCACTGATCCTCGACGTGCCGCAGCTGGTGCGGTTCGTGCGCCAACGGGAAGAGAGCCGCTTGCACGGAAGCGATCCCTCTCGTACACTTGCCCAGTAATGCGGCCTGCAGGAGACGCCATGGAACTGACCCGATTCGAGGACGACGGCAGACTCGTGCTCGGCATTGCCGGGAAATGCACGGTGGAGCACGCCGCGACCCTTCGCCAGGGCCTGCTGGAGGCCTTGGCGGCCGACCCTCGGCTGGCGCTGGATATTTCTGGGGTCGAGGAAGCCGACATCACCTTTTTGCAGTTGGTTCTTTCCACCGCCCTGACCGTGGCCCGAGGCGGCGGCGTCCTGACCCGGCACGGCCCGGTTTCCCAGGCGGCCTACGCGGCGGCCCGGGTCTCCGGCTTCCTCCAGACGCCCCAGCTCACAACGTTTTTTTCCGATGAGGGATGAGATGGCTAAACGCATCATGACCGTGGACGATTCGGCCAGCGTCAGACAGATGGTGGCCTTGACGCTGAAAAAGGAAGGCTACGAGGTCATCGAGGCTTCGGATGGCAAGGACGCCCTGGCCAAGCTCAAGGGCACAATCGACATGGTCATCACCGACCTCAACATGCCAAACCTCGACGGCATAGGGCTGATCAAGGGCATCCGGGCCCAGGCCGCCTACAAGTTCATTCCCGTGGTCATGCTGACCACCGAGTCGCAGGCCGGCAAGAAGGCCGAAGGCAAGGCCGCCGGGGCCACGGGCTGGATCGTCAAGCCCTTTACGCCGGACCAGCTGCTGGCCGTGGTCAAGAAAGTGCTGCGCTAAGAAACGGTTCGCGGACGATTTTTGTTTGAAGAGGCCCCCGGATGCGTCCGGGGGCCTCTTCATTTGCAGCGGCGCGCCCTCGGCCAGCAGGCCGGAAACGTCCAGGCAGACGCACGCGGGGAGCGAAGCCCAAAGCAGGACGCCCCGTGGCCGCCGTCAAGCAGCGGCCCCGAGGCGTCTTGCCAGCGTCGGAAGCCGGGTCAATAGGCGGCGATGGGGAAATCCTCCACCGTGCCCGGGACGCCGGTGGTGGGGGTTTGCTCCCCGCCCGTCAGCTCCTTGACCCGCTCGGAGATGTAGAGATCGAGCATCTTAAAGGTCACCCGGCCGGTGCGGCGGTTGTCCGCCTTGCCGCGCACCCCTTCCACGAGCGCCTTGGTGAATGCGCCGTTTTGCCACTCCGGCTTTTCCAGCGAATACTGCCGGCCGGTGGAGGCGGCAAAGACGATGGCCCCGTTGCCGGCGCTGGAGAGTTCGTTGATCACGCCGTTTAGGTCAGCCATGCCGCGCCGGGACGCCCCCATGATGGAGCCGGAGTGGCAGGTGTCGACGAAAAAGAGCGTCTTGCCGGCGATGTTGCGGATGGTCTTTTGCACTTCCATAAATGGCAACCCCGAGGCCCGCAGCTTTTCCAGGTCAACCGAGGTCGGCAGGAAGTAGTAGTCGCCGTTCTTGTCGTTCACGCCGTGGCCGGCCAGGAAAATCATGGCCACGTCGTGCTGGGTGGTCTGCCGCTCGATCCAGTCCAGGCCGTTTAAGATGGCGTCCTTGGTGGCGGCCTCGTCGGTGAGCACGCGGGTCACGACGTCGCCGTAGAGCCGGCCTTTCTGCAGTTCCATGGCGGCGGCGAAATCCTTGGCGTCCTTGGCCGGATAGGCCAGGGCCAGGGACTTGTCGGCATAGGCTCCGGCCCCCACGGCCAGCACATAGAGCTTGGCCGCCGGCGCGGCCGGGGCCGGGGCGGCCGCCTTGCCGGTCCATTTGAGGCGCACCGTGGCCGGGGCCGAGGGGCCGTTCGTGTTGTCCGCCACCACCGAAAGCACCACGTCGTGCTCGGGCAGGGTGAGCTTGGCCGACAAAACGCTTGGCTCCAGTCCCCGGCCGGCCAGATTGGGCCGCTGCTCGTTCACGCGCGCGCCGTCCACCAGCACCCGCACGGCGGTGACGTCCTCGCCCCCGGGGCTTCTGACGGCGTATTTGACGGTTATGTCCGAGGAGGCGAACCCGGACCCGGCGGCCGGCGAGAGGATCTCCACCACCGGCGGACGGGCGGTCAGCACCGAGGGCGCGCGCACGTCGCCGCCCCGGGCCACGTTGGCGGCGGCCAAGGCCTTGTTTTCATCCAGGGTGCGCAGCGCCAGATCGATGACGTCCGGGCGGTGGAAGGCCTCGCGAAAGCGCGAGGCCGGGAAGAAATCGGCGGCATGGTCCGGGCCGTTGTTGACGTTCCAGCCGATCATGTCCTCGCCGCCGGACGAGGCGTCGTAGTAGCCGGTTTGCGTCCACAGCACCCAGCGCTTGCCGTCGGCGTTGGGGAAAAACGAGAGGATCTCCTTGCCGTCCTCCATGCGGTACCAGCGGATGGAGCCGTCGCCGACGGCCGCCACCGCCACCCGGCCGTCGCCGCTGACATTGACGGCCCAGACCGCGTCCGGGGCCGGCGTCTGCCACAGGGGCGCGCCGTCGGCCCCGAAGGCCCGCACGTTCCAGGAGGTGCCGAGGACGAAGCGCCGGTTGTCCGGGGTCAGGGCCAGGGAAAAGGCCGTCTCGAACTCCTTGAGCTTCAGCGGCTGTCCGTTCAGCATGGGTGTACGGCCGCCCTCCCAGCCGGTGACGGCCAGGCCCTGGGTGCGCGGGGCGGCCAGGTCCGGGGTGGGCGCGTCGAGCTGGCGCAGGTCGCGCCCGGGCAGGGCGAACCGGAAGACGCCCTTGCGGCCGCCCACGGCATAGGCCACCGTCTCGCCGGTGCGGTCGATATAAAAGGCGCGCACCGAGGAGCGGAAATCCTGGATGGCCGGGGAACGGGTCATGCCGAAGCTGCCGTCCGGGCGCAGCACGCCCCAGCGCGGGGCCACCGTGCCGTAGGCCAGCCCGCCGTCGGGCAGGGGGCACAGGGTGACGACCGCCGATTTGCCGGTGTCCAGGTCGCGGTAGGCAACGAAATCCGCCGGTTTGAAGCTGCGGATGGGGCAGCCCCGATCCGTGACCCAGCGCCCGCCAGCGAGGAGCGACCCATCGGCGGCAAAGGCCACGCTGGCCAGGTTGCCGTTGTCAACGCCGGCCAGATTGGGCGCGCCAAGCAGGGCCAGGGTCTCGCCGTCGAGGACGGTCACGGCGGCGGTATCGGTAAAGCCCACGGCAAGCTGG
>JBKICS010000072.1:0-4874 GCA_046567015.1 Acidobacteriota bacterium
GGGCGAGCAGTCCGGCTAGGCACAGCAGGGCGAGCAGGGCAAGCAGCCCGGCGGAGGAGACGGCAGGCCGGGAGCCCCCTGGAGTCAGGGCGGACGAAGCCCTGGCCGGGCGACAGAGCCTTGTTGCCGGGAGTCCGGCGGGGAGGGCGGCCGGCTGACAGCGCCCTGGGGCCAGAGCGGTCGAAGCTGCGGCCGGGCGACAGCGCCTTGCCGCCAAGCGGCCGGCGCGGTCGGGCCAGGGCTGGGCTCCTGGCCGGACCGTGGGAGTGCGCGGCATGGGCGGTCCTTATTTGGGCTGGCGGACGTACCGGGCGACGCCGAGGCCCTTGGAGGCCCCGACATCGTGGGAATAGATCAGCTCCAGGGAACCGTCGGGCAGCAGGCGGCCGGTGAATTGCCCCTCGTCCTCGAGGATGCGCACCGTGGTCCCGTCGTAGCCGATCACGCCCATGATCGCTTCCTTGTGGTGTGCGCTGCTCTTGACGCCGACAAAGCGGTGGCCTTCCTGGCGGGTGACCTCCAGGGTAAACGCGCCGTTGACGAAATGGGGGCCGGGGTTGTCCTTGGGGAAATGGCGGCTGCCGGTGGTGATGCCTTCATGTTCGGCGGACTTCCAGACGCCGCGCAGATCGGGGATGTCGGCGGCGTTGGCCGAACCGGCCAGCCAGAGGGCGCAGACGAGGGCGAGCAGGATGCGGCGAACGGACATGGCGACTCCTGGGCAAGAGGGTGAAGCCGGGTCGTAAAACCCCAGCCGTGCTGCGCGTTGACGTCCCTTATTGCTGATGTCCCGGGCCAGGGCAATGGATTACCGGCGGCAGCCGTATGGTATTTATGTTTACGAACGCCCGATAAACTGGTACAGGCTCCACCTTCGGCGAATCATCGCTATCACCCGCGTCCAGGAATCGTGCCTCCTTGAAAATCGACAAAGTCATTATGTTGCTGCTGGTTGGTTGTCTCGTCAGCATGTCCGGCATTGCCTTGTATTACAAACTGGGCTGGGACCGCATGGACAAGCAGATGCGCGAGATCGCAACCGACGTCAATACCGTCAATACCGCCATCAAGGATTTAAGCGGCCTCTACAGCCGCACCCGGGTCGGCCTGATTCTGACCGAGTTGCGTTCCCAGGACGAGAACCTGATCGTCATGTTCGGCGACAGCATCGTGGAGCAGCTCTATTTCCCGGCCCTGGACGGGATCAATGTCGTCAATGCCGGCATTTCCGGGTCCAAGGCCCTGGAAGCCAAGCCGTTTCTGGACAACATCCTGGCCGCCACCCATGGCCCCGTGGTGGCCCTGTCCATGGGCACCAACGATGCCTTCGGCGAGAAGGTGGCCACGCCGGAACAGTTTGCCGTCGGCTACGAAGCCCTGGTGCGCGCCATTTTGGACAGCGGCCGCAAGGTGGTGCTCGTCGCCCTGCCGCCCCTGGAGGCGGACAAGCCCGAATCCCGCATGTTCAACGGGGCGAGCCTGGACGCCTACAACGCCGTCATCCAGGACATCGGGAAACGCCATGGCCTGGTCGTGGCCGACATCAACGCCATGTTGACCGAGCGCCGCCGCACGTTGAACGCCTCGCAGACCGTGGACGGCGTGCATCTCGACCCTGCCGCCGCCGCCAAGTGGCGCGAAACCGTCTACGCCGCTATCCGCCAGACCCTGGCCCAGCCCGGAAAGTAAGCCGCTTTTCCGCCCTTGTCGCTCGCGGCACGCGCTCCGGTCGGGGCAGGGTGCTTGATCGCCCCGGCCGGAGGCGGCCGTTGTCGCCGCCATGCAACCTGCCGCCGCCGGCGTCGTGCGCCGGGCCGTCCGCCGCCAGATTTCCTGTCATTGCCGCTGGCCTGAACCGGGCTTCCGCCGACGCCTCGCGCCGGGCAACTGCCGTTGCCAAGCATAGGGCCATTGCCGCCCCAGGCATCAAGCCGGTACCGTCGCCGTGAATCGGGCCGTCCGCCGCCGCTTCGCCTCCAGCTCTTGCCGACGCCAGGCCCCGGGGCAGGGTCGACGCCATACGCCGCGCCGGACACGCGGTCCGGGCGGCGCTACTTCTGAAACGTGGCCATGGACTTGTTGAGTTCGTAGAGCAGGGTGGTCAGGCGGACGAGATAGCTCTCATAGAGCTTTTGCACGTCGCTGGTGGAGGACAGTTCCATCTCCTGATTGCGGGCAGTCAGGAAGTAGACCATGTTGTTGAGGAAGGTGATGATGTTCTTGGTGCGGTTAAAGACGTATTCGTTGATGTCCGTCTCTTTGGAACCGACCAGGTTGAGATAGAGGTACAGGACATCGACGAGGTTATTAAGGCTCGTCGTCACTTTCTGATGCGTGTCGAAGAGAAACCGCAGCTTGCGGTATTCCAGGCTGTCCTTGTTCTTCTCATAGACCGGCATGAGGGCCAGGATCTGGCTCTCGTTCGCCCGGGGTTCGGTGTAATACTTGACCACGTCGTCGAGCATGGTCACCAGGGTGGCTTCGTCCAGGACCAGGGGCGGCGTGTCGGCCAGGGCCGGGCAGGGCCCCAGGCACAGGGTCAAGGCCGCCAGGACGGCCAAGCCAAGGCCGATCAGGCAGCGGGAAAGACGGGCGGTCATGACGGTGAGCCTCGTTTCAGGGCGTGGGCCGCTCTCACTGTTTTTTCTTGTCGCAGGCGGCGCAAGGCGCTTCCTGGCCGCCGGAGCGGGACACCCGGCGCAGCACGTCCTCGAATTCGTCCAGGGGGGCGGCCCCGCGCACGGACACGCCGTTTACGACAAAGGTCGGGGTAGCGTCGAAGCCGAAGGACCGGGCCTCGGCCGTGTCGTCCTCGATGCGCTTGGCCAGTTCCGGGCGCTTGAGATCGCGCTTGAGCTGGCCCACGTTGGCCCCGAGCTTGACGGCCAGGGCGTAGAGCACCGGCTCCCCGCCCTGCTCGACCTCGGCCTGGGCGGCGAACACGGCGTCGTGGAAGGCAAAGGCCAGCTTGGGATCCTGGGCGGCCAGGGCCTCGAAGATCAGGGCGGCCTGCTTGGCCAGTTCCTCGGTGGCGTAGTGCTTAAACAGCACCCGCACCGAATCCGGGTGGCGCTCGGCAAATTCCTTGAGCGTCACCGCGCCCCGGGCGCAGTAGGGACACAGAAAATCGGAATAGACCACCACGGTGACCGAGGCGTCGGCCGGACCGCGCATGGCCCGGGCCGGGTCGATGACCGGGGTGAGCGGCTTTTTGAATTCCGCCTGCTGTCTGGCCTGGCGCTGGGTGTCCTGGAAGTCCTGCTGCCCTTCCATGACCAGGGCGAACAGTTCCGCCTTGCGTTCGCCCAGGGCGTCAAGGACGATTTCAGGGTGCTCTTTGATGGCGTCCTTGACGCCGTTTCCGGAAGAAGCCGGAGCGCAGGCAACGAGGGCGACGAGGGGCAACAAGGCCAAAATGGTGCGCAAGAGCATGGGAAACGTCCTTTGCATGGAATTGTCCACGACGTGCAAGCCTACCCTGGGTTGGGGGAAATGCAACAAAAATTTCTGAAAAGCAAGGGAAACGCGCTGAAAGCATTGCATTAATTCCCTGCTGGCGTATGCTTGACGCAAGTTTTGACTGTTTTGAGGCCAAGGCAATCCCAATTTGCAAGGAGACACGCATGAAACGCATTGGCATATTGTTAGTTATCCTGGTCTTCGGGCTGGCCGCCCTGGCCCTGGCCGCCGGCGATCCGGCCAAGGGCGGCGAACTGGCCAAGGGTTGCGCCTGCCACAAGAGCAAGGGCGATCTCGACGGGATGGACGCCGCCGCCTTGACCGCCAAAATGATGGCGTTCAAGGACGGTACGGGTGAGAACAAGGCCATGATCTCCATCATGAAGAAACATTCCGATCAGGATGTGGCCGATCTGGCCGCCTACTACGCCTCCCTGCCCAAGAAATAGTCCGGCTTGCCTGCCATCGGGAAAAAGGCCATGGAACGCCATTCCATGGCCTTTTTTCGAGAGGAAGTGCCCCGATGCAACACGCCTTTTCCCTGATCGCCCGGTTCGGCCTGGCCGCCGCCTGCCTGGCCTATGCCTTGTGGGGCGTCGATTTCTCCCGGCTTTGGCAGGTATTGTCCGAGTTTCGCCCGGGGACCATGCTCCTGTACGCCGCGGCTGTTTTGGCCACCACCCTGATCCCGGGGCTGAGGCTGCGATTTTTGGCCGGCAACCGCATCGGCCCGGCCACCGGCCTGCGGGCTTGCTTGCTGGGGCTGGCCGTCAACAACGTCCTGCCGGCCCGGCTGGGGGAGATGGCCAAGGCCGTGTATTTGCGCCGGGAAGCCTCGGTTTCCCTGGGGCACGCTTTGGAAATGGTTTTTTGGGAGCGATTTTTCGACCTTTCGGCCTTGCTCTGCCTGGGGGTGGCCGTGGCGGCGTTGTTGGGCCAGGGACTGATCCTGTATCCGCTGTTGGCGATGGTGGGCGGCGGCTGGGTATTCCTGGCCGTGTTGCGGCTGCGTCCCCAGGCGGCCCATGCCTGCCTGCGGCTTGTGCCTGGGGAGCGCCTCCGGCTTTTTGCCGGTGAAATGTTGGGACTTTTAGAGGCCAGGCTGCGAGCGGATTTTCTGCTGCGCCTCGCCGGCCTCACCGCCCTGACCTGGGCCGGCTACGCCGTGACCTACGGCCTTGGGCTGTGTCTGGTGGCCGGTTTTCCGGTCAATCCGACCCTGGTGCTGACGTTTTTCGCCGTGGTCACCCTGGGCTTTGCCCTGCCGGCCGCGCCCGGCGGTATGGGGGTGTTTGAGGCCTCGGCCGTGCTGGCCCTGGGCTGGTTCGGCGTGGACAAGGACCGGGCCTTTGCCGTGGGGCTGGCCCTGCACATGCTCCAGTACATTCCGGTGACCCTGGCCGGTCTGTGGGTGC